>JANNJZ010000287.1:0-15144 GCA_031396065.1 Pyrinomonadaceae bacterium
AGTCGACAAGATTTATTGACAAGATTTGAAATAAATCAGTGAAGACCCCAGGTCGCCTGCTAGGTTGGTCGTGGCATTTTGTCATCTTGTTAACCTTGTCAATCCTGTCTGAACAAGAACGAGGAGAAGAACAATGAAATACCTCTGTTTGGGATACCTCGAGCCAGGAAAATTCGAAGGCATGACCGAGGACGAGCAACACGCAATGCTCGACGAATGCTTTGAGTACAACGACCATCTGCGCGCTAACGGACATGTTGTTGCCGAAGTACCGCTTCAGTCTCCGGAGACCGCGTTGACGCTGTACTGGAGAAACGGCAAAGTCGCGACGACCGACGGCCCCTATGCGGAAACCAAGGAACAGCTCGGCGGCCTTCACATCCTGGAGGCGCGAGACCTCAATCATGTCATTCAGCTTATCTCGCAGCATCCAGGCATGAAGTATGGATCGATTGAGATACGGCCGGTTGCGGATGTGAGCGAAATGATGAAGGAGAGCGAGCAGCGGCGAAGGCGAAAGGATACCTCGCGATGAGACCGTCCACGAGGGAAAGAATGATCAGTGGTGCTCCATGATGTATTCGGAAGTTTTTGGAGTGCGCTGCCTTGTCAGCGCTTTGGTATTCGGCGACCTGTCGCCGCAAGTTGGTGCTGGAACATGAAGCCGGCCGGGGTCCAATGATGCTGAGGACGGCGGCGACAGGTCGCCGATTACCAAAGCGGTAACAGGTTACCGCACTCCAAAAGTGGGAGGCGCGTCATGGGCGACGGCATGGATTCCACTCCCTCTATCGGAAGTGACGGCACCATCTATTTCGGCAGCGACGACCAGAAGCTGTACGCGATTGGCGCTGGGACGTGAGCCGTGCGGAAAGCGTGTGGCTTTCCGTGAGCGAAATCAAATCTCAAATCGAGGCTATGTTAGAAGTCCAGTTCTATTGGAGCTCCCCAAACCATCCGCGCCGCTCGATCCATTTAGCAAGTTCCAGGACGGGCGAGACTGTAAAGGCCAAGGCGATGATGATTAACCAGTCTCTGAGCGTCAGCCCGAACGTGCCGAACGTCCTTTCCAGAAGAGGCACGTACACTATCAAAGCAAGCATTATCAACTCCCAGATGATAGCCAGGTTGAGCCACTTATTGGCAAAAGGTCGGCGCAGCACTGAATGCCGGTCAGAGCGGAAATTGTAAGCTTTGAAAAACTGGATCAGCACGAGCGAAACGAACGTCATCGTCATCGCCTCTTGAATACTACGCCCGGAGTTCAAAGCCCAGACAAAGAGGCCGAGGTTAACTACAGTGGACCACAGGCCTCCCACCAGCATGAGCATGACTACCGGCCGCGTGAAGATCCCTGTGCTGGGGTCACGCGGTGGCCGGCGCATTAGATCTTCCTCCGGCGGATCAACAGCCAGAGCCAAAGCTGGCAGGCCGTCGGTAGCAAGGTTAACGTAAAGGAGTTGCACCGCAGAAAGCGGCAGCGGCAATCCCGCCAGTGTCGCGCCAGCCATAAGACCGATCTCACCAATGTTCGACGACAATAGGTACATCAAATATTTTTTGATGTTGCTGAAGATGCCCCGGCCTTCCTCGATGGCCGCGACAATTGAGGCGAAGTTGTCATCAGTAAGAGTCATTGCCGCCGCTTCTTTGGAAACGTCGGTGCCGGTGATGCCCATCGCTATTCCGATGTCTGCTTTCTTGAGCGCGGGAGCGTCATTCACTCCGTCACCAGTCATCGCGACGATCTGTCCCCTTTTTTGCAGGGCCGTGACAATGCGCAACTTGTGTGTAGGCGAAACGCGGGCGCAAACTTCAATCGACTCAATCACGCGCTCCAGCTCCGCGTCATCCATCGCCTCCAGTTCCGGGCCCGCGACGATCCGTCCGTTCTTGCTGATTCCCAATTCCTGGGCGACAGCTTTAGCCGTCAACGGATGGTCGCCTGTGATCATGATCACCTTGATTCCGGCTTGCCCGCATTCATGGACCGCTGCCCGCGCTTCCCGCCTCGGAGGATCGATCATCCCGACGAGTCCGAGGAAAGTCATGTCTTTGTCGGCGGCCTCGGTTGAAGTGTCGCGCTTACGGGCTACAGCCAGAACCCTGAGAGCTTCTCCAGCCATCTCACGCGCAACTTCCAGGACCTCTACCCGGCGCGTCTCCTCCATTGGCTTTCGGCCATCTGCGGTTAACTCAAACTCGCACGACTGCACGATAACTTCAGGAGCTCCCTTAGCGTAAGCCGTCACGCCGTCGGGAGTCTCGTGGAGAGTAACCATGCGCTTGGTCTCTGAGCTGAAGGGAATTTCGGAGACGCGCAAGAATTCGGCATCTAGTCCGGTCTTGTCGAGACCAGCTTTGGCTGCCAGCACTACCAGCGCGCCCTCCGTTGGGTCGCCTTTGATCTCCCACTTGTCGCCCGCTTCGTTCCATTCGAGGCGCGCATCGGACGAAAGAGCACCAGCGCGCAGGAGCACCGAGATCGGTTCATGTGGTTGGACTTCGGTTCCGTTTAGCGAAAACTTACCTTGCGGCTCGTAACCTCTACCTGAAACTTGCAGCATTTGTCCACCGACAAACAATCGACGCACCGTCATCTCATCTCGGGTCAACGTGCCTGTTTTGTCCGAGCAAATAACCGAAGTACTCCCGAGCGTTTCGACCGCAGGGAGTCTACGCACGAGGGCATTGCGTTTGACCATTCTCTTAACGCCGAGAGCAAGCGAGATCGTGACGACGGCAGGCAGCGCTTCGGGAACTACAGCAACCGCCAGCGCCACTCCGAAGATGAGCATTTCCACAAACGGTTGACCACGAAACACACCGAGCGCAACGATTACCAGCACCACACCGAACGAGACGCGCGCCAACGTCTTGCCAACTCGATCGAGGTTGAGCTGCAAAGGCGTCTTCGCCGTATCGACGCTCTGGAGCAATTGGGCGATCTTGCCAAACTCCGTCGCCATACCAGTGGCAACAACGACTGCGCGTCCGCGCCCGTAGGTCACGACCGTACCGGCGTAGGCCAGGTTTTTTCTGTCGCCGGTTGGCAGTTGCTCGTCTTCGAGTGGGCTGGTGTGCTTTTGAATGGGAGCTGACTCGCCAGTCAGCGGAGCCTCAATCGTTTGCAGATTCACAGCATCTATCAAGCGTGCATCAGCGGGTACCTTGTCTCCGGTGGCCAGCAGAATGAGATCGCCGGGGACGAGTTCGAGCGCATTGATTCGCCGTTCGCGCCCGTTGCGAACGACAGTGGCAGTGGGCGCGGCCATTTCGCGCAAAGCTTCGATGGCGCGTTCCGCGCGGTACTCCTGGACGAATCCGAGAATCACCGCGAATAACACGATCACGGTGATCGCAATCGCCTCAACACCATGACCCAGGAAGGCGGAGAGGGCCGTCGCAAATAAGAGGATGATGATGAGTACGTTCTTAACTTGTTCCAGAAGGATCATCCAGGGCGAGATGCGCGCGGCCGCCTGAAGCTGGTTTGGGCCATATTGAGTCAGACGCCGTTCAGCTTCCTCGCTGGTCAAGCCTCGCGCGCTGGACCTCAGCTTCTCTAAAGTCTGGGAGACACTCAGCGTGTGCCACGGCTGGGCCGTCTGTGAGTCAACGTTTTTTGTAGGCAAGACCTCGACCGACATGTTCAGATCCCTCTCGAAACTGTTTCCTGGGCAGTGCCACTCATTGCGCGCGACACTTCAACGGAGCATCGCGCTTGGGCGGCCACCGCCGATGAGACGCTACCGTGCACGAGGTGTTGAAAGCCGTGTAAGTCCCTCGTGCCAACGAAGATGGAATCGGCGCCCCACTCTTCCGCCTCCCGCATGAGAACGTGCGCCGGATCGCCATCCTTGCTGAGCTCAGATGTCGTCAGACCCGCCTTGCGCAATTTCTCAGCCGCGACCTCGGTCGCTTCAGAACTCAACATAGGATGCACCGTGATCAGGCGAGCTTCGCTGCCATCCGGCCATTCGCGGGACGCCACCGCGTCCACTGCTACTTCGGAGTCCTGCGAACCGTTGAACCCAACCACGATTCGGACTGGTCCCTTCTGCTTTTCGTTCCACCGGGCCACGCGTACGGAGCACCGGGCCTCGTAAAGCACTCTCTGAGAGACGCTGCCTAAAATAAGACGACCGCCGAGTAGAGAGTGGCCGTGAGATCCGATGACGATGAGGTCCGAGTGATCACGGTCAGCCAGCTCGAGTATGGCCCATGCGGGCGACTCGCAGCGCACCTCACATCTTACATTCCAGCCTGGAAAGTTCGCTTTAACTCGCCCTGCACCTTGGTCCGCGAAAACGTGTGCCTCACGGCTAGCCCTTGCCGCGCGTTCTTTAGCGTGTCGCTCAACCTCGGGGATGCGTACCGCCGGCACTTCACCGGCCAGTTCGTCGTCCGGCGGAGGCAGGATGATGTCAGCCACGGTCACGACGATTGCGTCCACGGCCATCGGCAATCCGGCGCCTCCTAAATCTGCAAGAGCCGCATCGGAGCAGGTTGAGCCATCGTAAGCGATCAATATTTTTGAGACCTTTCTCATCCTCCACCTCCTTCTCGAGATCAACAGACGATAAGACCGTACTGCAAAGTCACATCAAGGTGACGCCGCAGCAAAAAGCCTGACCTGCTTTCGAGCGTCTGACCATCCCGAGACATACTGAAGCTGAAAATTTCGACGAAGGATTGAGGCTGGATATGTTTAGATCGGGCCCGGGGGCAGGTCCATAGCGCACAGGAATACCGGCCGAGATCAAAAGGCAGACTGTTGGGGACAGCAGAACCTCGCACACCATCCAATCCTTTCACACGTCAACGCAAGTCTTGCTTGCCGCGAGCGCGAAAAGGAAAAGACCCTCTGCGCGCCGCGTGGGCCGCAAAAGGTCTTGGTCGTCGAGCTACTTTTGCTCTACCCGATGTACCGGATGCCCCTGCGTGGAACATCGTGTTGACGGCGACATCGGACCATTAAAGCAGGCAACCTACTCCCCTTTTGATTACCATCATTGTACAACCGAGCAAACGAAAATTTCAACCGGTGTGTTTGAGGGGCAGCGGAAGAGGTCGTGAGAATCACAACCTACTAAGAATGCTACCTTTCTTGACATCACACAACCAGGCGCTTCGCGCCGTTGAAAACCCGCGGAGCGGGTTGACAGCATGAAGTAGCAGAGTATCGCGAAACGCCCGACTATCGACCGAATCCAGAAGCTTGAATGCCACCAACGACAAGCTCGAGGAGGGTTGGGAATTGGTTTGAGTGTAGTGAAGAAGCTGGTTGAAATGCACGGCGGGTCGGTTCAGGCTTTTAGCGACGGCTTGGGAAAGGGAAGCGAATTTGTTATCACCCTGCCGCTGGCAACAGAACCATTGGAAGTGAAAACGGCTAATGGATCGACCAAAGAAAACGTCATCCAATCGGCGCAATTGAAAATGCCGAATGACCCGGCTTCGGGTTCTAAGGAGAAGCCTCGTCGAATGTTGGTGGTAGATGACAACGATGACGCGGCGGTTATGCTGGCGACCCTCCTCTCAATGCAAGGCCATTCGATTCGAGTCGCTCATGACGGCAAATCGGCGCCCAGCAAATACTCCCGCCTTCGTGTTCAACGTCCGTGGTCAGCACGCGGTCGCCGCGATCCAGATTGAGGCCCAAGGCGAGGCAGTTCATCGCGTCGGTCGCGCTCTTCGTAATGAGTAGTTCGTCGGCGACGGAGCCGATCAAATCGGCTACCTGTTCACGCGAGCGATCACAGCAAATCTACCTACTGGGTTTGATTCCTGCCGAACGCCGGACGGCCCTGCCCGGCTTGGCTCCTTCAACGATCTTGTCATCGCGGACGACAAAGACGCCGCCGACCAGGACGTGCCGGATGCCTTCGGAATACAGCGCCGGCTGCTCAAAGGTCGCGCGGTCAATGACAGTTGTCGGGTCGAAGATCGTGATGTCGGCATCGGCGCCGACCTTGATGCGACCTTTGGCGCGCATAGCGGGAACGGCCTTTTCCAAACGCTGGGCGGGCAGGAGCGACATTTTGCGAATGGCATCGATAAGCGACAGCGCATTTTGCTGACGGACATAAACCCCAAGCACTCGTGCAAAGGTGCCGGCTCCGCGCGGATGACCCTGGCGGTTTTCGATCAGTCCATCGCTGGCAACCATCACCCGCGGGTTGGCGGCAGCCAGGCGCGAGATCTCTTCGGGGATCGCATGGCCGATGACCGAGCCGCCCTCTCTGCGGTAACGCGCGAAGGTTTCCGCAGTTAATCTTTCGCCGGTCGTGACCCACTGCAAGTCTTTGAACGTAATGCCGAACTTCTCTTGCCAGCCCTCGTCATAAATGGCCGATTCGAGACGTGTCTGCGTCGCGGTGTATGGGTAGGCTTCCGTCGTGACGTCCAGGCCGCGCCGTCGGGCGCCCTCGATCATTTCGAAACAGGTGGCCGTTTGCCTGAGGCACATGCTGGTGATATGCACGACGTGCAGCGAGGCGCCGGTGCCGGCGGCGTCTGCCAGGACTTCCTGCAAGGCCCCCACACTGCTGCCCGGTTCGACCCCGCCAGCATGCCGCATATGAACGTAGTTTGCCACGCCGCGCTCGGCCGCGAGTGCGAACAGATCGAACACCTCGGCCCGCGTGGTCGTCGGCACATAGTTGATGCCGAAGCCGATGCCGAGACCGCCTTCGTCCAGGCCTTGTTTGATAAGGTCGGTGATCTGGCGAACTTGGTCGGGCGTGGCGACTCGGTTGATGGCGTGGTCACGCGGGAGAAATGTGCCGGTGTCTTTCATCACGGCCATCTTCGCCGGGATATGGCCGACCGTCGCACCGAAGTTGATGAGCGCTTTGCCTTCGCGGCGGGCATACCACTCGGCCACCGGCGAAACGCCGACCTCCATTTCAAGGGCCGAGGTTACGCCGTCCCGCGCTTTGTAGCGATAGTTTTCGTCGTCCTGGCCGTGTGAATGCAGATCGATAAAGCCGGGCGCGATGACCAGACCTTTCGCGTCGATCACTGTGCGCCCGCGCAAAGGCCGCGCTGAGATCGCAGCGATCTTGTTTCCGCGGATGCCGACATAGCGAACCGCGTCGGTATTCGATTCCGGGTCCACCACCCGCCCATTGGCCAGCACAATGTCGAACTCAGCGGCGTTCTGCCCTTTAACAACAGATGCCGGTGTGACCAGCAGGGTAAGCGACGTCAGCAAAACTGCTGCGATGACGGGGAACGACATCGCACGGTTGCACAAGTAGCGGCTCATGACTGTTTCTCCTCTAGCGTGACTACGATTTCACAAACGATCAATCCAGCTTCGATTGCTCGACCTTAAGGATCAGGGCCGTAAAACATCGCCGGCAGAATCTTTAAGGCAAGTTTGCGATCAAGTTTGGTGTCCTGCGCCAGATACACCTCACCCATGCCGCCCGCGCCGTCTTGGCTGTTGATTTCATAGTGGCCTAAACGAGCGCCGAGGGAAGAATTTGGGCTCATGCGTAACGGACGCCTTGGGCTTGCCGGTAACGGAGTTACTGCTGTTAAGAGAATCTTTGGAAGACGCTCAGAGATGCTCTGCTGGAGGCAGTCATTCTAGATCATTACGGGTGTCGATAACTACCACGGACCGATCTACGGAATAGTCCGCGACTAGATTGCGGCGAGCCTTTCTACTGTATCCGGATATCGCTTGACCAGATTAATCAACAGCGCAGCTGGTGCCTTCAGTTTGGCCCGCCCCGGTTCCCAATTCCAAGGTGCTGATGTGGATTCGCAGGTCGACGGCGAAAGGATACGGCGGGCTCAGGCCCTTGATACCTTTGACCCTAAACTGACCCGACCCAACACTCACGATAAGAAATTCCAGGCTTTGCATGTTAGCCTGAGGTTGATGAAAAAGGATGACTCAGCCGAGGTCCTCTCAATCTCAGGACGCGAAGTTCGCGTGACCCATCCCGACAAACCATATTTTTCTCAGCAGGTAAAACTCTCAAAACTTGATCTGGTTCGCTACTATCTATCGGTAACACCAGGTGCCCTCGTTGGAATCCGAGATCGTCCCCTGGTTCTGAAGCGCTTCGTCAATGGGGCCGAGGGCCAGGCGTTCTATCAAAAACGGGCCCCGACGAATCTCCCTTCATGGTTGCGCACGGTCAAGCTTTCATTTCCCTCGGGCCGCCAGGCGGAAGAGATCGTCATCGATGACGCAGCAGGACTCGCCTGGATCGTGAACCTTGGGTGCATCGAGCTCCATCCTCACGCGGTGCGTTCCGGCGATCTCGAACACCCGGATGAGTTACGTGTCGATCTGGATCCAGGTCCCGGCGTCCCCTGGGATGATGTGCGCCGCGTTGCCCTCGAAGTGAAATCGCTGCTCGAGGAGATGGGGCTTCGCGGTTGGCCAAAAACGAGCGGTTCTCGTGGCATGCATGTCAACATTCGAATTAGACAGAGCTGGACGTTCCTTGAGGTGCGTCGCGCCGCACTCGCTCTGTCGCGTGAGATCGAGCGGCGCATGCCTACTCTGGCAACTTCCAAATGGTGGAAGGAGGAGCGTCATGGCGTCTTCCTGGACTATAACCAGAACGCCAAGGACCGCACCACCTGCTCGGCTTATTCCGTGCGCCCGGTTCCCGACGCCCGCGTGTCAATGCCGATTCACTGGCATGAGGTCCCGGAATGCGACCCAGCCGATTTCAACGTCTTCACGGTTCCCAAACGCTTCGCGGAGTTTGGCGACGCCCACGCCGGGATGGACGCCGAGGCAGGGTCACTCGAACAGTTGCTCGAGCTCGCTGCTAAAGACGAGGTTGCAGGACTCGGTGATGCGCCGTGGCCTCCACACTTTCGGAAGATGGAAGGTGAAGCCCCGCGGGTAGCTCCATCGCGGTCGCGGTCCGCGGTTAAGAGGCCCGTTGAGAAGAAGACGCGCGTCAGGGCTCCGCTCCTGGTAATCGCCAACTCCCCTGACAAAGAGGCTGCTGTCGCGGGTCTTGAAAGGTGGAAGAACAGGTATCCCGAAGTTGTTAGTTTGCTTGCGCCGGAAGACGTGCTCATAGACTCCATGCGGGGCCGATCATCAACGTGGACTCGGATCAGAGTGAATCTGCGGAATGTGCCGGAAGCGTCGCGCCCGCCGCAGGAAACGCCTGACCCTGATGACGATCCAACTCGGGAGTGGCGTAACATGCACGCAGCGAAGCGACGCCAGGCTCCGAATATTGATTGAAATATTGCGAGTATTCAAACTTGGGTACTGGGTCAGTTGGTTGGGGATGGTCGACTTCGAGCATCTTTTGACCTTGACGATTATTAGTTCCTTCGTAACCTTCACTCTTTCGCTATTGCCGATCACCCTATGCTATAAAGTTTTCCATCCGCATGCATATCAAGCCCTGTAACCCGGATCTTAGATTCCAAACGATACTGGTCATCTCATTTCTGTTTTGCCTAAGGGTGACTACCCAGGCCCAGGAATATGGATTTGACGTTTGGACAACCGCGAACGGCTTGCCCCAAAACACGGTGACGGGCGTGGTGCAAACGCCCGATGGCTATTTGTGGTTAAGTACGTTTGACGGACTGGCGCGCTTTGATGGCGTGCGCTTTACGATCTTTGATAAAGGCAACACCAAAGGCGTCGTCAATAATCGCTTTGCGCGACTTGTCAGCGACCGCGCAGGTACGGTTTATGCGGTAACGGAAGATTACGTAGTGACTGTTTATCGCAATAGCAGTTTTACTTCGTATTCCCAGTTTGCAACCTCAGGTGAGAGTGTTTCTGCAACCGTGCGTGATGCCCTGGGGAACGTCGTCTTTGAAACGGACAAAGGGTACTACTCATTGCAAGGCGACCGGTTTGTTCTTGTGCCTGACCAAAAAGAACCGAACGTCAAACAGATGTATTGGGGGAAATCCGGCGTCAAATGGTTGATTGAGCGAGACCGAATCACGCGGCAGAAAGACGGGCAAGTAACGACCTATCTGATGCAATGGACGACAGAAGAACTAGCGGCAGGCGGCAATCTCGAGCCTTATGAAGATCAGCGCGGTGCCTTATGGGTGAGAAGAAGAACCCCTGGTTTCGAACTCTGGCGCTTGCAAGATGGCAAGGTCACCGTCTTCACGAAAAAGGACATTCCTGCCTTGAACGAAATCTATCCGAATCAGGTTTGGGAAGACGCGGGCGGGAGCGTCTTGTTCCTTCTTTCAGGTCCTAACGTGCCTGAGCCGAACCAGTTGGTGCGGTTCAAGGACAATCAATTCACGTCGTATGAGTTGAAGGAGGCTGTCGGCGTCAGCGCCAGCCTCAAAGACCGCGAAGGTTAGAACGTGAGTCGCGCCGCAAGCTGAAACGCCCGCGGGCCACCCGATCCAAACACGCCACCTGCTGTAGTGACGGCCTGGCCGAAACTCGATGAGCGCAGAAAACCGGAGCTGGTTGGGTCATTGCTGTCACGCACCAGCACATTGGCAAATCCCGAATAGTTTGACTTCGAAAAACCCAACACATTGGTGACATTGAAGAGATTGAACACTTCCACGAGCGGCTCGATCTTCACGCGCTCTCCGATCCGAAACACTTTAGAAAGGCGCAGATCAAACGAGCTAAAGGTGTCATTAAAGCGGGCGTTATCGGAGACCAGCGGCAAGGACTGTCCGCCAAATCCCCCGGCAGCGTTAATCTGTTTGATAAAAGCGTTCAACTCGGCGCCGGTATGGAATAGTCTGCCGCCCGCATTGCGTTGTAGTTGCGGAATCCGTTGACCGCCACCGGGCACCAGAATATCCATCGGCACACCGGAGGCGAGCGTGACGAGCGGAGCCAGACGGAACCCGGCGGGCAAATCCATAACGCCGGCGAAGGTGAAACGATGCCGCTGGTCATTTGGCGTGGGCCCGTATTCCAATTGCAGATTGCTGGGATTGAGCGGACCGTTGGAGAACGGAATCTGATCGTCGTTAGCGTAGTTGAAGGCTTTCGACAAGGTGTATGAGGCACGGAATTGGTAGCGATTCGAGAAGCGTTTCTCAACGCTCATCAGCAACCCGTCGTACTTCGTCTTCACGCTGGATTCCAGGTTCACCACTGAGTCTGGACCGCCAACTACCGGATTGAACACGGTGCCAATGGTGCGGCCGATGATGAAATGGGTGCCGAAGTTATGCAGGTAGTCAGCACGTAAGACGTAGTTATCTGCAAACTCCCATTGGATGCCGAGATTCATCTGTTGCACCATGGGATTCTGCAGGCCGTTGTCGATGATGTTGATTCCTCCGGCGCCAGCGCCCGGCAGGATAAACCCGGTAAACGGATTCCCGAGCGTCGGCGCTCCCGGCGGGAACCTTCCCATGATCGGATCGAATGGATTCCCCTGGATATAAAGCAGGGGACCAGCGCGTACTTCAATCGGCAAGGCGCGCCCATCCAGACCCCGCTCCAACGATTGAATCTCAAGCGTTATGCGATCGTAATAAATACCATAACCGCCGTGGACGCTCGCGCGGCCATCTTTGGTGGCGTAGTTAAAACCTATCCTCGGGCCGAAATTATTGGTGTCTCTTCCTCGCGTCCCATGCAGGAATGGCAGGATTATCGGATTGAGTTCACTGGTGCGACTGACGTTTTTGACGTCGGTATCGAGTTCGTACCTTAAGCCAAGATTCAAGGTCAGTTGGGGATGAACACGCCAGTCGTCCTGGACGAATCCCGCCAGGTAGGTGTTGTCAGCATTCGGAATCAGAAGAGACTCGGTTGGCTTGCCGCTGCGGAGTGTGACTGCGAAGAGCAGATCGTTATCATCGACCTTGTTGTCGCCATTGCGATCAAAGTCCGGAAAGTCTTCGATCATTTCAATGCGGCCAGCTTGGAATACCCGCAGATCAAAATCGGCGTCGACGCGTTGGACCTCGCCGCCAAAGCTCAAGGTGTGACCTCCGCGGACCATCGAGAACGTATCACTGAATTGCAGGCGGCGTTGTTTGGTACCCTGCGGCACCCGAAACGACGCGCCGTCCTGAATGCTGGGAAAGGTAAGCTGCGGTCCGGGAGTGACCGGCTCAATGTCATTAAAGAAGGTGCTGATACTAAAGTTAAAACTATTCACGTCGCGGGGACTCAATACGCGCGTGTAGTTCGCCAGAAACGAATGCGTATTGTTGACGCTGGCCTGGCGTTGGGAAGCAGAACCGATAGCTCGATCAAGCGTGCTAGGTGACACGTCGTCTTCGCGTTGCAGGGAATAGCGAAAGGATAAGTGGTCCTGATCGCTCGGCTGCCAGTCGACGCGCTCGGTACTCAAGAGATCATTAAGCGGCGCTAAGGCAAAGGTCCGCTTGATTGTCCGGGTCGCCAAGTCTCTCGAACCCACTAGTGAAGCGCCATCCTGGTTGCGGTATTCAATGGAGCCAAAGAACCAGGCTTTATCTTTTTGAATGGGGCCGCCGACGGTGAAAGCATATTGCTCCCGGTCAAATGGCGGCGTTTGGCCCAGGCCGCGGTTGAAGGTAGCCGGAAGACCCTGCAGCGATTTGTCGCGAAAGTAGAAAGAAGCAGAACCGTGATATTCGTTTGATCCCGATTTAGTGACGATATTGATCACGGAAGAACCAGATCGGCCTAATTGAGCTGAGAAGCGGTTGGTAGCAATCTGAAACTCCTGCACTGCTTCCTGCGAAATGTTCTGGACTGGTCCGCCTACCACGTCGTCATTATTGTCAGAGCCGTCAACCGTCACATTGCCGCCGCGGCCGAGCTGACCAGCGGAAGAAATCACTAAAGTATGGGTCTTGGTTGGATCGAAATTTGGCGCCGGCGAATTTCCGGGAATAAGCAATGCGAGTTCAAGAAAGTTGCGGCCGTTCAGCGGCAAACTTTCAATCTCGGAATTGCGGATGACCCCATCAACCACCGCGGTGGTGGTGTTGACGAGTTCATAATTGGCAGGGATCAAGGTTACCGTTTCCTGTACGGTCACGGCCAACGGCACTTCCAGGTTGAAGGTTTGGCCGACTTGAAGGGCGACGCTGGGAATTGTCTGGTCAGCAAAGCCTTTGGCTCGCACTTTCAGTTCATAATCACCGGCCGCGAGATTTGTTATGACGAAGAATCCAGCCCCACTAGTGACTGCCTCACGCTTAATACCGGTGGCGTTCTGCGTCACCGTCACCTGAGCTCCGGTCACATGCGCGCCATTTGAATCCTTGACCACACCGCTTAGGGTCGCCGTTGCACCCTGCTGAGCGAATGCGCCGGGAGCACTGAGGATCACCATGAATGTGGACAGCAGAAGTAATTTTTTACAAATAGGAGTCATAAGCCCTCGCATTGTTTTTCGAGTAAAGTCGGAAATCGTCATGTGCTGGGAAGGTCGGACGTGCTTTGAGTGTTCGAGACGGTCATTTTCGTCAAGGGAGTAGACGATCTGTACTGATACGGTTTGATGAGTTTGAGCACAACGAACCCGAAGCTTCCTGGCAGCGACATTCTCAATACAGAACCGAGCGCTACCGCGCTTCTTAGAAACTCCCCCCGTAAGTTATTGGTCCCTTAATCGACAGCTGTTCAGAGTACAAGCTTGAGCTTGCTGCCGGGTAAGAGGCAACGTGGGCAAGACGCAACCTGAAGGTTGTACTCTAAACGCCTGTTGCTCCAACTTAGAACCTCCGCCGTAGAGGATGAGTTTCATCCTGTTATCTGCTTGCGCTTGGCATCTAATGGTGAGCCCAGCCCCGGGTTCAAAATCTGTCAACTCAAGGGACCTTAGCTTGGTGCAACAAGTTAGGTAGGAATGCAGGATCCTTGAATCAACGAACCCAGGACTGGGAATCTGATGACTGACGGGGCGCAGAATAACAGGGAGTATCAGTTGTGTCATGGCCCATAAGGTGGGGCCGGGGATCAATCTTTAGTTGGAGATGGTTGTTTAGGTCGAAGACGGGAATCATGTTCCATAAAACCAGATTTTCCATGTGTCATTTTCCATTTTTCATTTGCCATTGCCGGAACACATCGCCTCTTAGGCAGAACCACAAATGATGCTGGAACCACAGCGCTGCGTTTAGAGAGCGGTCTTGTCAGCCCAACGGGAGCGCAAGTGCTCTTTCTAAACGGAGCGGTGAAAAACGGTTGGCATTGTGGGCCGGCGATGACCAATGAGAAGTGTCAAATGACATATGGAGAATTATTAACAATCAACGATATGGAAAAATATCCCTTCCGCCTTTAGCGCAGGTGCACCAGCCCCCGTTGCAAAGCCGTGGTGGCGGCCTGAGTCCGGTCACTCACTCCGAGCTTGCTGAGAATGTTATTAATGTGACTCTTGACAGTGGCCTCGCTGATACTCAGGCTGGCTCCTATTTCCTTATTGCTTTGGCCCCGCACAATCAGCTCAAGCACTTCCATTTCTCTGCCGGTCAAATCAGAACCGGACATGCGCTCGGCAAGCCGTTCCGCGATACCGGAGGGGATGTGCCGCGAGCCGGCGTGCACGGTTCTTATTGCCGTCTCGAGTTCCTCAAAGAACACGTCCTTCAAGAGGTAGCCTCTGGCTCCTGCTTGTAGTGATCGGTAGATGTCTTCATCACCATCGTAGGTAGTGAGAACGATCAGACGCGCGTCGGGGAATTCCCGTCGAATAGAGGCAATCGCTTCGACTCCACCCAGTACCGGCATCCGCAAATCAATGAGTGTTATTTCTGGTTTGTGCTGTCGATATAAATCAATCGCTTGCTGTCCATTGATTCCCTCAGCGATCACTTCCATATCCGCGACGGTGTTTATTAGGGCGACAAAACCCTGTCGCACGACCGTCTGGTCGTCGATGACCATGATAGTGATTTTGTTATTCACAATGTTTTCAGAACCGAGCGCGGTGGAGGCTGTGTTAAAACCCAATGTGCTACCGAATTACGCTGAAAGCGTTCGCCAATGCCAGCCCAGGGTTGCGCTTCGGAACCCTGGGTGGGTCAGAAGATTCCCGATTGCCTCATCTCGATCCGTTTAGAAAGTGCACATGTGCACCCCATCGGCAAAAACACAATTACGCGTAAATCTTTAGGCAAGGGGCGCACAACTGCACATTCAAAAAGGATAGAGATTAGGGCAAAGGGAAAATTATGTCCCACCCACGGTTACGA
>JANNJZ010000303.1:0-4689 GCA_031396065.1 Pyrinomonadaceae bacterium
CCCATTGTTGGACCACTCGCTTCTCGCTATCAGCTATTTCTCCTAACATTGAATCGCGATGATTGCATTAATCATATGTTCGGTTAGAGGTGGGCACCGCCCGCCGGTACGACGTGGTGACCCGCTTCTACTCGATAACCACCCGTTTAGTGATCAATCCGAATTCGATTCTTCCACGGCGCACCGGTGGGCGGTGCCCACCTCTAACCGAACATATGATTAATGCAATCATCGCGATTCAATGTTAGGAGAAATAGCTGATAGCGAGAAGCGAGTGGTCCAACAATGGGGTCCTGTCAGCAACACCTGCGTTAGGGGGGTGATCTGTTCAATCCGCAAGCCACCTAGCCAGTCCGCCTGCTAATGCCTGCGTTCTGTGTCTACCTTAATCATCAACTTCAGAACTTAGGACTTATGGTTATGCCTCCGGCGAGATAAGCGACTTCACCCGAGTTTGACTGGAGCCTGATGCTGTAGTCGCCAGGGGGGGCCTTCGCAGCCAGTGTCACCTCGAAACTAATTACGGGAGTTGAATCGTGAAATTCCTGCAAAGTCAGGCTGGCAGGATCTACCGTGATGAACGGAGAACTCACCGATAGCCCACTACCCGGAACCTGATCAACTCCATCGCCACCCACGTATACAGTCAGCTTCGTCCCAGCTTCAACAGGAAGCGGTGACGTCGACAGCTCAGCGTTTAAGCCAAGGAAACGGGGACTAAGCGTAGGAGCAGAACTTTGCGGCGGCACCAAATCATAGTTCAGGGTCGCAGGCTTGTCCGGAGCTACCCGCACCAGGTTACTAATCTCGACACTTCGAAAAGCTCGCTTCCGGCCTCGCGGTCTGGTCCCCTCCAGCAATTGTTGGTCGAGATACTCAGCCATTACTCGATAGTCACCGGTAGGAACACAACCGATTCTGAATTTACCATCAGAAGTTGTCTGACTGCTCGCGACGACGCGACCCGAAAACACGTCCTCAAGCCAAACGTGGGCAGCACTCACCGGTAAATACTTTCCATCAATATTACTCTGTATTTTCCCATCAACTGAGCCTAAGTTCTCGCACCGTTCATAGAGGTTGCGAACAGCAATCAAATCCGCGGCACTCAGCGTCCGTTCGGTAACTGCCGAGAGGCCGTAGATGCCATTCAGGCCCTGAGAAGCTTGCATGGTGGAAGCGATTACAGCTGAATGGCTAAGGCCCAGCAGATGACCGATCTCGTGGGCAAAGGTTGATTCAAGATCATAGGTACCCGGGGTACCGTCAGTAGAAAACTGAAGCGGGACGTTCTCCGCCGAGTAGGGGAAAGGATTGATAACGATGTCAGCCTCAGTGATCTCTCCGGTTGCCGGCTCGTAGAAAACGCGAGTACGCGCAGCATTGTTGCCTTCCCCGAAGATAGCGAGGTTCTCCGCGGTGGGAGCAATAGTGATTAGACTTATGTCGTCGCCTCGGTTTGTTGGACTAATCGACTGAGCCTTCGAAGAAACCACCTCAAACGTGACATTCGCTGCTTTGGACCAACTATCCAGCGCCCGCTGGGCCGCTCCGATCACGTCGCTTTCAGGCATGATACTCGCTGAAGGGAGCGTCAGAGAGGTTGAAAATGCGATCCGGATCGTTTTCGTTTTCCACTTTATTGGTAGTTCCGGAGAGACTGATGGTTCCAAAGATGACGGCTGGGTGGGCATACCAAAGGCCAACATCGCCAGTAACGCAAGGATTGCATTTGCCCGTCGCATCAGTTGAGAACTAAGTGAATTCTATGGGAACAGCGTGGTTGACCTTTTGGCCCGAACTGGAGCAAGCCCGGGCCGGAGGATAGTATCACGATAACTGCCGCTTAGAGGCGTCAATTGGTCGTTAACAGTTGGAGGCCAACTGCGTCTTTGAAATCGTTTTCACTCCGTTTACGTTTAGGACGTTCGTCTGGAGGAGGGCACGGCCCTCCGGTCCAGGATGCAGAATAGTGATGCACCGGTGGGCGGTCTCACTACCAAACAAACGCACAAACCCGCACGCGGTCACGTGCGGGTTCGAAACTCAGAAAACAAAGAGCGGCCTTACAGCTTAGCTTCTCAGTTAATTGTGACCGTGGGCGCTGTGTCAGCTGCTCTGCTGGTGAATGTCCCGCTTTTGGTGACGGTCACAACGATTGGCACAGTGCCGGCCCCCGCTAATGATGCAGGCAGTGTAATGGTCATAAAATCATAGCCAAACATATTCGTGTTGGGACGAACGTTGGAGGGAACGATACTGGTACTCCCGATCGTTACTGAGGCCTCCCCAGGAGCGACAATGCGAACGCCCGTCAAATATATTTCCAGGACAGTCGGCACCAACGTTCCGGTACTATCCGGCGACGTCACGCTAAAGGGTCCCGTCACGCAACCGGATACGGATGGGTTAGTTACGTTACACACCATTGCAACGCCGAGAGGGCCATTGGTGGACGTAAAGATGTCGGGTTGCGATGGCACGATCTGAACGTAGCCCCGAAACACTGTTCCATTGTTGTTGATGACAACAGTGGCGACACCACCGAGTAACGTGGTCGGCATTACGAAGGAGATCTCACTTGGCGAGTTACCCACAAAATAGAGTCCCGCAGCAGCACCGTTTACTGAGACAGATACTCCCGCAAGCTCGACCGGAAGTATCGGACTGCGTGCAGTTTCTGAGCCGCCCACAGCATTTTTGTTTGCCGGCGCCAGCGCCACTGTAGTTCTGACTATGCTCAACTCTGCCGGTGCCAGGGCTGCTGCGACAGTCCCCGGTGTTGGGGTTGGAGTCGGCGATGGCGCGGGGCTGGCAGTGGGTGTGGCAGTGGCCACAGGGAAATTACTCGCCCCGGTAAAGAATGAAAGCACGGCAGCTGATTCGCTCGTCACCGTCGGAGTTAACAGAAGGTAGATCTCCAGGGAGCCATCCAGATTCCCCGTGCCAAGATCAGAGCCGCCAATACTTAACACAATTCTTTTTCGCGTTTGCGTGGTCAGCGGACGTAAGAGACCGAAACCACCAATCGGGTTCTGCGTCAGGCGGACAAATGAGTTCGTAACGCCTAATGGCACCGCGAAGAGCTGGGGCTGATTCGCAGGATTTAATCCAGTGGTATCAGCCGACGCAACCAAGGTCCCATCGGCCTTGAAATTCAATGCTGAGGAAAAGATTACCGTGCTCGGCGCTAGCGAACCGTTGTAATCCGTAAAAGTGGGAAAATGAATATAGGTCTGGTCACCGGCTCCAATCGCGCGCGGCGCCACCTTGGCAAACGTGTCGGCGGCGATGTTGTAAACAAAAATCGCGTGTGAGACTTCTGTCGGAGCGGTGTCGGCGCGTAAGTCCTCTGCTAAAGATTCGAGCGCCACATAGGCGCCATCCCGACTCAAACGGCGACCAAAGCTCAATAGGTTTGTCGAAAGTCCAGCGAAGGTTTTTGTCCTGGTGAGCTGGCGAATGCCGCTCAATCCCGACCCGGTAAAATCGGCCACAAAGACTTCTGCGTTTAAATCAGCGTTATTAGTGGCCAGGTTCGCGGTAGAAAGAAAGACGACTCTGGAGCCGCTGGCGGACAGCGACGGAGTTTGCTGAAACGTCCGAGCAACTCCCTGGACTGCGTCCTGGGTCGTGGTTCCCTGGACGAGCGCAAAAGAACTCCAATTGACTGCACCCCGTGTAGCGAAGAAAAGATCAGGGTTTCCATCCGCATTAGCGGTTCCCACCAGGCTGCGGGTTGAGATAAAGGCGATGATATCTCCCTTGTCACTGATCGTCGCGTCGCGATTGTCGTCTGCTATGAAGGGCAATATGAAATCGGTCGTGGTGCCTCCAGGGGTGGGCGCACGGCTCGCTGGCGTGTTCGTTATCTGCTTAAACTGACCTGCCGCCAAATCCTGAAACGCCACCTCGTCGCCGCTTGATAAATCCGCCACGTCGGTAACTTCAGGGAGCTGGAAGATCCAGAGTTCCTGATTGGCATCGGCGACCAGGGCTGGAGTAGACACTCCATCAAAGCTGGCTGGATTAGGAGCGTTAGAACTAAATACGATGGTATAAACACGCTTGCCGCCAACCAGTTCGGGTTCAGCGCTAATCACCGGCCGGGTGTTCCTAATCTCAATCTGGATCTGAGTTCGATCGGCAGGAGTCGGTACCGGCGTCGGAGTTGGCGAAGGTGTTGGTGTCGGCGATGGGGTTGGCGTTGGACTCGGCGTTGCGGCTGGCTTCTGAACGTTCAGAGTATTTGTCAGCTGAAAGATTCGCCGCTGGGCGTAATCAACCAGGAAAATCTCGAAATTGCCATCCGCATTATTTCGATTTTGGGTTGCGACATCACCATTCGACTCAAAAACGACGAAGCGGCCATTTGCGGTGACGTCGCCGCCGAAAGAGTTAAAGCCGCCTGGACTCGAGGTCAATTGAACCGCAAATGGATCGGGTGTAGCACTGGCCGTCTGGCCTGAGGCATATGAAAACGCGCCGAGAGCTAGCATAAGCGCAGCAATGGCGCATTGATTACGAAAACCTTGCTTCACAAAATTCCTCCGAAATAAAGACGCAGATAAGTGCGGATTAGATGCCCCCGGGGATTGAGCAGCTGCATTTCGCGGGCGAAAAAAAGATTCTTCACGTCACCCAGCTTTAAAAGAATCGACATTTTACGCAGAGATCAGGTTAACCGCA
>JANNJZ010000311.1:0-10835 GCA_031396065.1 Pyrinomonadaceae bacterium
CGCTCAGGCAAGCGAAACAAAGTGGCCAATGAGCTACTCAAGGGATCAATCGCAGTAAGAAAATCGCCCATCATCGATAAGCAAAAGTGTTCATGAAGACGAAACCACTAACAATGCTCAGTTTTTCCGCAGCCTGCTAGAATTCTATACGGCTAGGTTGGATTCATCTTTCTATTCATTGCCTCTATTTCCTTAGCTTTTCCAAGTTCTTGTGCGATCCTGGTTGCTCATACGGGAACTTCAAATATGCAACGCAGTAATTTTGATCGGACCGTTTCCTAAAGCATAGCCAAGAATTGATCGATAACGACCGAGACCTTCACGTGAGCTTGGCCGCGGTCGCTCTTTCCGCCGAACGTGAGCACGAATCGCCACAAGAGACGAACTAACTTCTCCTTATCACCGCAGTCGACAACACTCCATTAATTGTCATACACGCTTCTTCAAGAGTTGCTCGGCTGAGAGACTAACTCTCTACCTCCTCACTAGGCGGTTCATCATTCAGTGTACCTAAGACAACGACGTAGGTTGGTGTGCCGGCACTGGCGAACAATTGGATTTCGGAGAACAGCAACCTCGTCTCAGCGGTTTCCTGAAGGGAGATTCTGTGTTGCAGCCCAGGATATTTCTTGAAAGGTGAAGGAAGCGTGCCCACAAAGCGACCTATGTTGTTAGGCTCCTCCATCATCGCTCGGACCAGACCTGACTTGTCTTTGAGTCGCCGCAACTGATCGTTCGCATGGGCGTTTGCATAGGCTATTTTTGCAAGCATGCGCGCAAACGCGATGGCGTCGGTGCCTCCTATCTTGATTTCCAATTCCTTCGCACCGTGATGCTTTGCAAATTTCTCGGGATCCCCACCAAAACTTCCTGTTACGACACGAACTAACTTAAGTTGCGATTCGTTTGACCTAAAGGAGCCAGGAGGTTCAAATACCGGAAACGGCAACAATATTGGCGCCTCATCTCGTAACGCCTCTATAACAACGTCACGACCATCACGTGTGCTCTTAACAGGAATCGTCTTCGGAACATCCTTGTGTTTTGAACGGGAAGGCGCGTTTTGGATGTAGCGCACCATCCGCATTGGACCTCGAAGCACCGCCGTTTCAAAGTGATGAGTGATCTTGCGGCATTTCTCACACGAACCACGTTGTATTGTTACCGTGCCACCTAGAGCAAAAGGCAGAATATGTTCGCGGCTGCGCCCGACAAGAGAACCGCAGTAAATACAAGCGTCGGCAGGCTCCGCTCGCAACTTGGAAAAATCGCCAATGTCGCTCGTGTCTGCGAGTACGACCCTCGGTTCTTCCGAGGTCGTTGTGCTCTCCAATCGGACCTGTCCATCGCGAATCACTTCGACTTTCATACTGCCTTTCATTTTTTTTGACCCGGAATTCAATCTCGAAGCGCGCCGATTTTAGCAATTCCTATTGTGATTCTTAAGCATTTCCGGCCATCGATTGCTAAAATTGCCTCGACATACTGATTGATTTCAGATTTAAACGCCGTCTCCAGAGTCGGCGCAATTCTTCTCCCCGTTGTGAGGATTGTCCCCGAAATTTCAGATTCTTCAACTGAAACTTACTTAATGTCATCAAGGAGTAATGGAGGATGGCCACTTGCAATTCGACGCTTGTCAGGCAGCATTGCTGACAACCTACCTATATGATCAGAAACGCTCAGGCCGGGCGGCCGCGGGCCCAGCGGTAGCTCAAAACGCGTCAAAGAAATTCCAGGGCCGACTCTAATCCACTCAAATCGTTAGTGCTCCGGCATTTCATACTTTCCGCACCCAAGAAGGTCGATCTGGCGTAATTCTCGGGACTCACGCGCTCCTGTGAATCACCCACAACATTCAGTGTGAAACTCTTGAAGCGGCTCGCCCATTAAACCTATTCAGGTTCTCCAGCGCCGCAGGAGAACCTCCCTGCGACTGCCGTCGAACATTAGGGACTCCGACGACGGCAAAGCCCGGCGCCTCTGTCCAGGACGGTCATCCGATAACAGCGGATTACGTCCTCCAAGAGCCTGCGCCCAGGAAAGGCGCCCGGACGTAATCGCTGTTATCGAGACGCCCGCATCTTATCGACTCTCCCCCTTGCGCCTCCGCTTCGTTCGCCCGCTCGGCGCGCCTCGCAGTGCTCACTTCGCTAACGCCCCCGCCGGGGACTGGCGCTAAATCTTGATGCGATCAGCGGCGTTAGAGCAATAGCGCCGACGGTGTCTGACTTGCGGAAATTCAGTCGAGCTAAGGTTAGGCTAACGCTCGATCATTCATAGCGAATCCAGGCGAGTGTAGAGTGATTCCATTTTAGATCGGAATCGGAATGTCTAATTCTCGGGTATACGCGCTGCGAATGCAGGATGCGAGGTCACAACGACAACCGATCTCACAGCAATCTCCGGTGATCAATGCCGAGTCTGTTTCCCGCGGTAGTAGCCTTCGCTTTGGAGGCCGTCAAGGGTCTGCGCTTCGCTCCGATGAAACTCCGTGAACTAGAAAACAGTTCACGTCGCCCTTGACTGCCTTCCTCGCTACGGCTGGGAGGTATATAAGAGCTGCTGACGCAGCTCTGAAAGACTTTCTGATCACGTCGAAACTTTGGAACCAGGTCATGACCCGATCCGCCAATCAAATGGAAGGCGCCTACTCCTGCTTCGCTTGCGAGCTAGGGCTTTGTCTGTTGGTGGAGTGGGTTTTCTTGGGTTGCAGCGGAAATCTCTCTAAGTAGTTGAACCGCGTAGCTGTCAGGGCGCTGTAGCCCATGGCGGTGAGGATAGCACCCCGGCGCTTCGACCGTTGAGCAATGATATCCGCAGCCGTACGTCGCAAATCAGAGGCTGTGACTGTTCCGCCTAGCACTCGGAGCGAAGCCTTTCGCACACGATCGGCAACGTAACACTTTGTTACTGGCTTGTTAGAGCGCGTGGTTCTCTCACTCACCAGGAAATGCTGTTGATGCTGCGCCTTGACCACCCCGGCACGCTTCTCGTAGTAGCGTTTCAGAAGTGGGACAAGCCAGCTTGACGCCTTCCGCGGAAAAAGGATTTTTGTGGCAGTCCGGGTAAGTGAGCGCTTGCCCCTCGTGGACTGGCGCAAGGGCAAGTACACGTACTCGAAACCTTCCGCGCGGTTGGACGCATGAGGCAAATCCCGATCAACGTCTAAGTGTGAGGGAATCCTCAAATTGCGCAAGTCGCTGTTTGTAAGGAGGTGAAAGATAGTGAAGTACAAGACGATGGCTTCTTCCGGGTCCGCTTCGGGTGAAACAATGGAGGCGCAAAGCTTTTCCACAGCGGCTTCATCGTAACGCCTAATCGCCGCTGCAATCTCAACCAATTCTCCGTGATCGCCGCGCACCGTAAAAGTTCTCGCCCCCCCACAACAGACGGTTGAGAGTGGATTGTCTTTCACCATCTGATGAAGCTTGGCCCAATCAAAGAAAACCCGAAGATGTGAGGTATTAGAAATGAACGTTGCACGTGTCAGCCGCCTGATTCTCACATAAGAGACGGTCGCTTCACATCTCTTATTCGCGCATTTCTTGATTGGTCTCAGTGACTCGCAAGCACTACGGAGGTGGCAGGTTTTACACTCAAATTGCCATAACATGCTCCGCTGATAATCGCTTATCACTTCTGGTGAGATCTCAGGGAGCGAGACTATATCGCGAGCTACGCAAAAGTTCAGAAATCGCGTGACCGAATTCACTCTCTCAATTATCGTACGTGGTGCATTAGTCAGAGGCTCGGTCTCGGGAGAAAGCCGCATGGCCGGGTTAAGCATCCCTTTCAGAAGCCACTGCTGGAAACCGGCAACGTGCTCGCGAAAGACGGGCGAGCGTTGTAGAGATCGACGTAAGGCGCGCTCGTGCAGGTGCGAGCTGCGATCCTGCATTTCAAGTCGGTCAGCAAAGAGATCACCTAATTCGAACAGGCACGAACGAATGAATCCGATTTTTACAGCATTCGCCTGCCCTAATGGCGGTAAAGCTTGGTCGATCGCAGGCCATGTTAAGACTTTAGGAAGTTCATTAGTCCCTAAGAAACTGCCAAACGCGCGAAAGCGATTAAGATCCCTTCCTCGAATCTTGAGTAGGCCATTCTCCACCGCTTCCCAATTGATGGTCGCAGCGAATTCGGCCATATAGCGTTGATTGTGCGGGAAAGGGGAGAAGTAGGTCTCAAAATATTCTCTCAATAATGTCGGCGCTTGGCGGTCTTCATGATGCTGCCTGCAAAGTTGCGTTTTCTTAATGCTCATTCGCTTTTTGCAACCTGGAAGCATGCAATTAACTTCGCCGTTTCTCCGCTTATTGTCGCAGGCCTGACAAATCATCTCTGTCTTCTTCCATCCCCGCTTCTCTGCTCCGCATGACAGACATACGATTGTTTTTGGCAAGGACTTTTTCCAATTGCGCCGAGCCATATCGCAATGACACTTGCGACAATGGGTAGGGTCAACTATGAAAGCGTAGTCTGTCAGGCCGCATGCACAGGATATTTTTTCTCTAAGTAATTTATTTAGGCATCCATGACAAACTGGAGAATCCGGTTGAAGCTGGAAACGCCGTTTGTTGCACGCATCACAGCGCATCTTCGGAAGATGGCGCGCACAAGCAGTACAAACTTCAAGCCAACATTGGGTTTGGCGGGGGCGATTGCAAATCTCGCAAATTACCGAACGTGTTATCGGGTGTGACATATGTTTCCTTCAACAATGCGCTACTTGAAGTGGCAAATTCGCAGGAAGTTGGCGATTTGTTAACTAAATTTATTTCGAGAAATCAGATGAGAACTTTCGTGCATCAGGAAAGAAGCTTGCGAAGTCCACGTTGGAGTTTTCGCGCAAGGACTTGTCATCTTTGCGATTGTTATTTCTGACGCTTTCTCGAGTTTCGATTATCGGATCAGCCCGCGAACTTGTGGGCTCGGGCCGGCCATGTTTTTTTGCAGGCTGTCTGCAGACCGCTTGGGGCATCACTTCGAGGAAATCACTGAGACGGCAATAAAAGGCGTCGCAGAGTGCCTGGCTCGTTTCAAGCCGAAGCATTTTTGGCTGATCGTTAAGAAGATCGCAGACCGCTTGCGTGGAAAGTACGTACCCGGTGCGTTCGCGCACGATTTTACTTACTTGGGATGCCCGCGTAATTCCCCGTTCTCTCAACCACTCCCGCAAATTCCATTTGACTGGCATCAGTTCTCCCCCTTCTTATCAATTTTATTAACGTAAGGATCGATGAAAATATCGAAAAGATCGCCTTGTTCTTCCTCAACGTCCTCGTCAGTAGCAATAAGATAAGGCGCTGCCGAACTGGGAGAAGTGTGGCCAAGATGTTTGAGCACTTTGCGGTAAGCAAGCGGGTTTCTCTCAAGCTCATTTGTGGCAAAGGTACGGCGAAGGTCATGCGGTCTTATATCCTTCGGTACTTTCAATCCGGAGTCTCTAGCGTGCTTGACTATCTTCCGAAACGTTTTGTAATACCAAAACTTTGTAAGACGGCTGCCGTCTTCATTCAGAAAAAGATAGTCACTGTCTGAAGATTTAGGGAACTTTGGTTTGAAGACGTTTTTAAAGGTGTTCAGCACTTCTGCCGAAAGGGGCGTCAGAGGCACGCACCGGAGGCGTTTCCCGCTACAAGCCTTACCTTTGCCAAAAAGTCTGACCTGACCTTTCAATTGATTCACATCGCAGCTTTCCCCTTCCGAACGTATGGCAAGGAGTTCACTACTACGTGCGCCAATTTCGGCTTGTAGGACGATGGCGGTGTAGTCTCTAGCGCCCACGTGTGGCAGAGAGTGATTCGGCAGATAATCGGTTCGCAGGAATTCAAAAACGTCGTTAACCAAATCAGGACAAAGGGCATAGCGCTTCCAACGTGGGTTGTCTGATGCATGAATAGGCAGATCATATTTAGTGAACGTCGCGGCTATCGGTCCGTATTTGTCAGAAACGCTCAGCCCATTGCTGCCGGGAAGGTTTGGTTTTGCTAGCACGTACTCGCAGAAGTAACGCAAACAGTTCATGTACTTGCGCCTGGTCGCTTGTGCGGCATCGGCCTCCAGCAACGATGAAATAATTAGGCTTAGGAAATACGCTCCAAGGACTGGGTTGACTAGATCCCAAATCAAGAGATGCCTGCGGCCGGCCGGATGAGTTGAGTCCGGGATCTCGACTCGGCGAAAGATTGATCGAAGGGCTGCTTTCCTGTTGTTAACGGTTTCGACGCTGCAACCACGGAACACACAGTTCTGAAGAAACTCTTCAAATTTATCGTTATGATCTTCAAGAGCTTCTTCCCATGGAATTCCGGACGGCATTTCTAATTCGATATGTAAGTTATTTACTTTGCTCATATGTCGTAACTCCTGTTTTGAAATTTGACTAAAATCAACCGTTGCTTGATGTTTTCAAGCGGCACTTGATTTACGTGCTGGAACGAATTCTTTCGTAACTTCAAGCCCGCGAACCATTTCGGCCGAGAAATTGCCGACACCTTGCTAAGCAATTTCTCCAGTAGAATGTTCTGCGTACCTCGCTAGCTTCGGGCGTCCGGTTGAATGTTTTTGCAACCGAACTTGTGTTCTTCTTGAGGTCAGGCATGAGTCATGACTATTAGCTGCGAGTACGATTTAACTCGAGGTAGCTGGCTACAAAACTTCTACGAAGATCGTGCATCGTTAGCGTGGGCGGCAAAGTCACATCATGCTTTCGAGCAGCCTCGATCAGTCGGGCAAAGTCGGAGCGGAGAGTTCCGTAAGAGAGCCTGCTTCCATTCAGAGTCTGGAACAGAGAAGGGTCTTTTGATTTCTTGCTGAACTGTGGTCGCACAACCCGTTTGTATTCCCTAGCGATAATGTCAAATCGATGGCTAACGGATATCGCCCGCATTTGCGAGCCAAAGAGGTTGTGCCCTTTTCCGAAGCGGGTCTGAATCACTCTTTTGCTAAAGAGAATGTCTGTTTCATCTCGCAGTGTGTCGAGCTGGAGGATTTCCCTTGAACGCATACCGGTTTCAGCAATCAGCGCGACAATCGCGTACAGTCGTGCTGCGGTTAAATTGTTGTTTATAAGGCCAGGATATACTTGACGCAGAAAAACCAGCAGTTCAATAATTTGCTGGCGAGTCACCTCACGTGACGGTTTTGGACCACGGAATTTGACAGGACGTTGATAACACATTGAAAAGGCCTTTCTTAGTTAAACCGAATTAATCGAGACCATGTTCTGCCCTCTTAATAAGGAACTTAATCCTAACTAGGACGGCCGGTCATGGCAGTACGGAACCAGAGCCGATGCAACTCGCTCTGCAAGTGCAGTAAGGATCTGAGGATCATCCTCAGAGCAGCGTCGAAGGAAAGAAAAGCTTTCGGGGGAAGAAATCCTTTCCCTAAAAACTCTTACGTCGTGGCTGGAGAGGAATTGTGCTGGCCCAGCAATCCGTTCCGACACCAATTTTTCCAAAAGAAGTTTTGTGGTTCTTCCTTAGCTGCGGTACACGCTTGGCAATAGCTGTACCGTGCGACGTCCGAGTTTCGCTTGATTGTTCTTGCCGCGCTCAAGATCGCTATGACGATCAACCAGATCTTCTTTGAGTTTCGAAGACGGTGATCCGATTCTCACAGGCGGATGTGGTCTTTGCTAGGACTGCAAAGTTACGTGCACTGCTCGCGAAATTTTATTTTTCGAATTACTCAATAGACGTGAGCGAGAATTTATTAAACGGCTTCTGAGCACTTAATAGTCATGGCTCTTGAGCGTAGGTGTTGTTAGTTAACTACACCTCGATTCGCTGATACGAATCTCCCATCAAGTAGAGAACCCTCTACTGGTCGATAGAGGCTTCGTCCGCTCTTCTAAAGGAGCAAACAGACGCAGATCATTTAGAACTTGTTCACTCTCTCTTCAAATCCATCCTTGGAGCACCGAACACGCCTGTGGAAAGTGTCGCTCCGAACGCCACTGGGTTAGCTGTTGTTTTTTAAATGGGTCACTGTTGTTAGTTACCAACAGTTAAAATTGGCCTTTGTTGGTAGTTACCTACAGTTACCTTTCCCCCGTCGCGGAAACCGCAAGCCAGCCTCAGTCTTTCCGAGCCTACTATCAGAGGGAATTGAAACAAGCTCCTGTACAAAAACATGCCTTTAAGTAGTGACTTCGAAACTCATCAGTAGCTTTTCCCCTTATAAGTTCAATCAAAAACAAGAACGCCTAATCTCTTTCCTTTGGACCACGATGCTGCGGCACGGAACATGCACTACTGATCGCAGCCGAGAGCGCAGCGCAAAGACTGAGTCTCTAGTTTGGTAAGGCGATCTTTCAGAATTGAGTAACAGAGGCACAGCAGGCGAGCCGAGTGGACAATAACTAAGGGGACCTTCTCAGTGCTTAAACCACAGTCCACCTAAAAAGAGGCGGTTAACTAATTGAGGAGAACGTGAAGAGTTGTCGCTTGCCACGATGACATCCAGGAGTGGAATGGCTTCGGCCGTTGTCTCCACAGAGCTGAAATCTGCGAACCAAGACGTGTTCTTGTCAGTTTGCCCAACGTAAACATCCATAGCGGCCTTTAAAAAACATACTCGGGACCATCTCGAATCCCGGCACCATACAGGAAATCTAGTTATGTCCCTCACTTCAAAGCAACCTAACAAATTCCAGCAAAAATACCTTTCCGTTGCCGAGCTCGCGATCCGCTGGAGCGTCTCTCCAAGTGCCATATATTCTCGAAAATGTGGCACGTGCGCGCTCTCTCCCGTTCGTTTTGGAAAATCAATTCGGTTTCTTCGAACAGAAGTTGAAGCGTTCGAACGAGAGCGTGAAGCTCGGGCCAGCAAAGCCCAGACCACTATGCCAAGTGACCGCCCTGCCACTGCCGACTTAGCTGCCTAAGACGTATCCCGCTCCTGATATCACATACGACCACCTGGGAAGCTATTGGCGCGAAGCGTGCAGCGTCCCCAGAAAAAAATGCGGTTAATAGTTTTGCATGAAGATGAAAACAGCAAACAAACAACGACCGAGAGGCTCAAACCAGATCAGGAAGGAGCAGCGCTCTAAGGGCGAATTCTGGGGGTATGACGTTTGGATCCGACAACCTGATGGGACCCGAAGGCGCTACCGAGAATTTAGTTTCTCCAGTAAGGCCGAGGCTGGACAAGCCTTAGCTGCGTTGAAGACATCGGGATGGAAGTCGCGATACGGTCTCCAACCGCCAGCCACGATTCTTCAATCTACTATCAGCAGCGCGATTGTGAGCTACCTCAAGGTCGCCAAAGCTAACCTAGCGGCTAACAGGACCGACGATAGCAAGTACTGGCGTAATAAGCCGGGCCACCTGAGAACTCTTGAACGCTGGGGGGAGTTCGCAGGCCTCGAACGACATGTCAGTACGATTCAAGCTGATGACTTTGTCTTTTGGATGGCGGCAGAAATGGAGCGCGGCAAAACCAATCGCCAGGCCCTTAAGAAGGCGACCATCAGACGTGGGCTAAACACAATCCGGGCTGCTTTGAATCACGCCGTGCAAACGTGTTCGGATCTTAGAACCTACAAGGTTCCCCGAAGTCCGCTCACAAAGAAATCAGAAGAAGAGCGCGACCGAGTCCTTTCCGATGAAGAAATTTCCAAGATGTCAGGAGCTCTCTCTCGTAAGCGTGAACTAGCTGATGGTCTGTTCTTCTTTCAAATCGCGTTGATCACGGGCGGGCGCATGGCGGAGATTCTGAGGATGAGGTGGGAAGAATCCAGCGAACGATTCGGGACTGTAAAACTCTACTCTTCGAAAACCCAAAAATGGCGCACCATCAAGGCGCCGGCCGCAGCGGCTTTGATCGCGAAGCGCCGGATACAGGAAAGAAACGCACCAACGGTCATCGATCGCCCCGACCACTGGATTCGAGGTGTACTGCAGACCGCTTCGGAAAGTGTCGGCGTAGTTTATGGGCAGCAGGTGCCTGGCGGCTGGTGCCCTCATGATTTGCGGCACACCTGCCTAACAAACCTTGCTTTAGCCGGCGTGCCCTTGAATGGGATTAAGGAGTATGCGGGTCATTCTTCGATCGTGGAGACACAGCGCTATTTGAAGTTCATGCCCGAGTCAATCGAGTTAGCCGCCATGGTAACGAACCGACTTGCCGAACTTGCAAGTGCCATGTCCGAATCGCCTCAAGCAGCGAATGCTGTCGAAGATCCGGATTCAGCAGCTTCAGTTTCCCTTCCCAAAACTCGCCGGTCCGCGCAATAGCTCCGCGGCATTGAGAATTAGGGGGTCGGTCACTTTTCAATAAACTCGGGATATGGTTGCGGCAATAATCTCAGGAGTCCAAGCGCACTCAGGCTTCCAGTAGCACTTCAGGATGTCGCTTGGCAATGGTCAGTAACTTGAGCGCCGCATCGCTCGGCACTCTGATTCCTTGCTCCCAGGCCTGTACAGTTTTCGGGCTGACATTCAACAAGCGAGCAAAAACAGATTGAGAGTAGTTCAGTTCTTGTCGTATGCGCGCGATGTCAGCAGATGACATCGGCCGCGGGGAAGGCGGCACTGCAATCCGCGTGACGCGATGTCCTGAATCCTCGCCTCGCTCATACGCGAGCGCCTGCTTGGCAGACGTCATCAATTCGGCGAACGTCTCATCCGTCATGTGTCGGCTCTTAGTCTTCTTTCTGCTCATGTCAAGCCTCTCTCTTGATGCTGGCAATGATCTTTCCCAATCTCCTACACAGTAAGACTAACGTCAAATCTTGAGCAGTCGTAGCGACCTGGGTTCAGCTCCCCGCGCTCCTAAGATACGTTTGGGCCATTCCGATATGTAGTTGACTACATAATGTT
>JANNJZ010000352.1:0-27149 GCA_031396065.1 Pyrinomonadaceae bacterium
TCGTTTCGTCCACACCGCGCCGGTGGGCGGTGCCCACCTCTAACCGAACGTACGGAACTGGTACCTCTCAGAAGGACTGCAGTGCCTGTTCTTTGTAGAGCAAATAGCGGGGTTTTTCCGCTGAACGCTCAAATCCCGAGCACACCAAACGCGCCGCAAAGGCTGTCTGGAACTCCTGACGCACGCGCAGCTGTTCCTGTTTTGCTTCTTCCGGATTCTGTTTGATCAATTTAGACCAATCTGCCGGTATCTGAATCGCCGCTTCGGGATTGGATATGACCTCGGCTACGGAACCTCTGGCCAAATCAATCACTCGACGAGCCTGGAGCGGCCAGTTTGCAAACAGGCGATCGCTGTCAATACCCGGACCGGCCGCGGGAGACGCGCCGGCATCAATCACATCCGGACTCTTCGCATAATCGGTTCCGTAAAAATTCTCGGCGTAACTCGTGACCGTAACTCCGAGGCGGTTTAAATTGAAGTGGGCGTTGCGGGCCTGCATCGGATCCCAGGTCCACTTGATAAAACTGCGTCCTTCTTCAATCGCCCGTTTTCGCTGACTCCATTTTAGGCGGGCCCCCACGCCTTTGTTCTGATAGTCGTGAGCGACTGCCATCATGTGGGAATACCCAAATATCTCATTACCCTTGACAGCCGCAAGGTGATGAACAAATCCAACCAACCGTTCGGTATCGCCCTCCGAGACGAAAGCGCCCAGCGTCCATCCACCCGCCTGTCGAGAAACAATTAAATGGCGTCGTGGAGAAATTTCGAGATCGGGAAGCCCAAAACCTTCTCGTTGCAGCCGGGTACAATTGTCGAGCTCGTCAATTGAAATGCATTCGCGAATAACGATATTGTCCATTGTCATCGGGGGAACCAACTACTCGGGGTTAGATATTCGAATCATTCTTATTCAACCGCAAAGATTTTCCATATCTCATTTGACATTTCTCATTGGTCATTTAGATCTCAGAACCGAGCCCTGCTGAGGCGGACGTAGCAACATGAAATGACCAATGAGAAATGTCAAATGATATATGGAAAATTATCCGTCCTTCTACCTGGCAATATCGGCTCGGACCCTAATTTTTGGGCTGCCCAGCCGGAAGCTGAATCAAGGTTCGCAATCCACCTGTTTCGCGATTTTCCAGAGTGACGGTACCCTTCATTACCTCGAGCAATCGTCGCCCGATGATAATGCCTAGTTCGTTAAGGTCGGTTCTCCCGGCCCGGGGCGTATCTTCAGGATCGAAAACTCGCTCAAGATCCTTTACCGGCTCTCCCTCATCGTCAATCTGAACCCGCAGGCAGCGGCCCGACATCTCGACAAAGATTTTGACCGACTGACCAGCTTTATTTCGGCTCACCGCCCACGCCAGGAAAGTGTAAAGAATCTGGCGCAATCGCCCCTGGTCAGAAACGATAGCAGTTAGGTCCGTCGCGATATCATACTCCACCCTGACTTCCAGCTTTTTCGCCGATCGGTCCACAGAGGCGCACGCTTCACGCAAGGCATCGGGCAGCGAAAACTCCTGAAGGAAGAGCTCGGCCGGCCCAGCCTCAAGCCGAGACAAATCAACCAGCTGATTCAGACTGGCTAGCAGCTGCATTCCTGAGTCTTGAATCTTCTGACAGAAGCGACGCTGCGGTTCAGTCAGCTTTTCCTGATCCAGAAGAATTTCGCTAAAGCCCATTATCGAGGTCAATGGCGTGCGCAGTTCGTGCGACATCCGCGCCAGAAACAGCGAACGATAATGAGAGACGTGTCTGAGCTCACGATTAGCCTCTTCGAGCTCCACCGTGCGTTGTTTCAATTGCTCGATCAGCCCGGCGACGCGCTCGTCATCAGCCTGCTCTATGCCCGCTTTCTTAGTGTTCGCCGCCCTTGCGCGCAATACCTTCTCAGCCATGAGAGTTGATGGATCCGTGGATGATGAAGCTAATCAGCTCCTCGTCGCCCTGACGTAATTGGTTCGGTGAGTTCAATATAAGACTGCCTCATTCGAGTGTCAAAGCCTTGCTTCTTTTTTAACTAAATCGTGCGCTATCATGCTATTACTAAACGTGTTTGGCGACGCTGAAAATGTGTAAGGGCGGCATAATTCGGTAAGCATGAAAGGAAAACTCACCGATCAACCACTCGCGGAACTCCTTCGCGAGATTGCTTCAAAGGGTCTATGCGGCATTCTGCGGGTTGAACACGAGCGGGCCCAGGCGGCCATCTATTTCGAGGATGGTCAAGTCGTCTTTGCCGCCTCCAATGTTCGCACTCTACGTTTGCGCGAATATCTGGCGAAGCGAAATCTCGTGGCTGAAAGCGAACTCGCCAGTCTGCAAAATGCCCAATCCGACCTCGGCCTGGCGGCAGCGTTGCGCGCCAAGGGCTTACTGCGGGAGGAAGACATCAATTCAGTGTTGGCAACTCTGGTGAGCGATATCTTGCGGGTGACGTTGCTATGGACAGACGGAGACTGGGAGTTCAACGAGCGCGCCCGTTTGGGAGATCCGGTAAAGGTTAGGGTTGACACCGCCAATCTGTTGAGGGAAGCGGCCCACAGGCTGCCATTGAACTTTGTCGCCTTGCGCTTTCGAAACCCCGGCGAGACCTTTGCTCGCGCCGAGAACGCCTCCGACCCTGGCGCTTTCCTGCCCAGCGAAAGTTTTATGCTTTCCCGGCTCGATGCGCCCACTCAGGTGGAACATTTAGTCGCGCTCAGTGGCCTGCGAGAACCAGACGCCTATCGCATTTTGTATGGGCTCACGCTCAGCGGCTTTGTCACACGCGAGTATTGGCAAAACGCTTTTCGCACGGACACAGGAACCCCGAGCAAGCCTAAAGTTGGCCCCGCCGTTCCGACTACGACGTCGGCAAGCGAATCTAAGCCTGCCGACAATCGCTGGGATTCCGTTAAAGAAGAGAACAACTTGCAACCCTTCTTCGACCGACTGGGCCAGGCGACTAATTACTACCAGGTGCTGGACCTGCCACTGGCCGCCGGGCCTTCAGAAATTAAGGACGCTTACTATGCGTTGGCCCGTCGCTATCACCCCGACATATTCCACGCCCGGTCCGGTACACCGATGCACTCGCAAATCAGTTCAGCTTTTGCGCGAATCACCCAAGCCTACGAAACGTTGACGGATCCAAAAGCTCGCTCCACTTACGACGCCTCATTGCGCCGGTCCAATTCCTTCCAGGATTCTGCGCCGAGGAAGTCCACCGAAAAGACCCTCGCGAAACCAGTCGAGGACCTCGATTTTGATCCCGGTACGCCGGGGGTTGGTCAGGCAGAACATAGTTTCAATGAAGGAATGGCAGCTTTGAAGGATGGTCAAATCAATGCCGCGGTAGCACACCTGTCCGCTGCTTCGCGACTTTCCCCGCGCGAGGCAAAGTATCGTGCATGCTATGGCCGAGCGCTTGCCGGTGTGGAAAAAACGCGTAGACTTGCCGAGAACGAGCTCCAGGCTGCCGTAGCGCTCGAGCCGGAAAACGCAACCTACCGGACCATGCTGGCTGAGTTGTATCTTGATTTGAAGTTTCACCGTCGGGCGCAAACTGAGATTGATCGCGCCCTGGCACTTGATCCGAACAACGCGAACGCACGTTCGGTGTTGCGAAAAATTCAAAGTGCCGGCAAGGTTCGATGACCCGAGCACGAGCATTCTACTCGAAGGTGCTAGTCTGGCCGTCACTGCGTTCGCTGAAAGCGACCGCCGCGGTCTAATCAGTCGTTACCACAAATCGCTATGTCGGCACTCTCAATGGAACCTGAAAAGGACCGCGCGGCGGCCGAGGCCTATTTGCAACTGGCAGCGGCGGCGGATCGATTTGAGCAGTACTCTAACCATCACGCCGCCAGAATTGCGGCGATTGCGGACGAGATTGCGAAGACGTTTCGCATGGCGCCGCAGGATCGGAGGTGGCTGCGGACCGCCGCCTACACCCACGATCTCGGCGAGGTAGCGATGGAGCGAGAGTATATCCAGCGAGCCGGCTCACTTACTGACGAAGAACGACTCGACCTGGCCAGGCACCCGGTGATTGGCGAACAGGAAGCGGCGCGAGTTAGTGCCGGGCGCCCCGTCCAATTGCTCGTACGCTGGCATCATGAATGGTGGAATGGTTGTGGTTATCCTGATGCGCTCAGGCAGAACGAGATTCCGTTGGCCGCCCGAATTCTTCGGGTTGCTGATTCCTACGCCGCCCTGACTGATGCGCGCCCCTTTCGACCGGCAATGACCGAGGAGAAAGCGCGCGAACTCCTTATTGAACGAGCTGCCATAGAATTCGATCCGGCCGTAGTAACCGCGTTTCTTTCGATGGACCATCTGGACGAGATGCGATCTTTTGCAAAAACTGAAGAGCCAGTGGCACCTCCGACAACCGATGATGGGTTTAGTCTCTTTTCATCATTCATCAGGTAAGGTCAGACAGACTGAAGTTAACGGACGGAATTAAGTAATGACTTATATCGCCTCGGCGACTTTCCCAAATGGCTGGTTGGCGTTTGAATTGAATGTCCTCAAGCGCTTCAAGTTTTCTTCGATTGCCCTTCCGTTTACCGGTGAACCCGATCTCTGTGTGCAGTTGAAGCGTTGGAAAGTGCGGGTGGCGGCGAATGATCCGATGATCTGGGCATTCACGAAAGCCGCGGCGCTGGTGGAAAACAACTCTGATCGGCTTAACGCAGATGAGCTTGATTCAGTTCTCGAAGACGCTTACATGCCACGCGAGCGACTGGATAACCCTACGCTCGTCAATTGGTTCAATGAGACTGATGCCTGGTGGTTTGATACCGTCCGGTTCAATGCCGAGAGACTAGTCAATCCCTACAAGCGGGCCCTGGCGTTGACGCTGGGGATGATGGTGGGCGATTACGTCCTTTCCTTCGAGGAAGGTATGCGTCATCTGCGGGAGCCCTTATCGTTGTCGCGAATATTCAGGCAGATGGTCGAACTCCTGCCCGCTCCCCACGACAATTCGCTACGCAGCAAAGCCACAAACCAGGAGGCTCGTGTTTTTGTTGCCGAACGCGTTAACAGTGAACTGCTTTTTCTGCGGTTGCCGGTGCCGGTACAGCCGCAGCCCACCCGAGACACGTTGCTCGGCTGGCGTGAGGAGTGGCTGCAGGGTAGCAATGACTTTTGGGATGAGGCGGAGAAAGCACGAGCTGGCAGACTGGGCTCACCCGTCCAGAGCAAACAACAATATCTTTGGCTGGTTGAGGATCTATTGCAGACTGCCGCCCACATTCCGGCTTGGGCCATCTCCCATATTGAAAACGGATTCATTTCCAGCGAAGAGCTGGTGGAAACCATCGGCGGCGTCCGCAAAGTAGACGCGATCTATTCGAAAGACTTCTCAGAGTTACTGGGAGTCCGTGCTTCGATCATTACTGCGTCTGGCTAGCAGCCACGAAGCGGTAACCAACACCCCTCACCGTCAACAGATGTTGAGGCTTGGTGGGATCTTCTTCGATATACTTCCGCAACCTGACGATGAAGTTGTCGATTGCGCGCGTGTCAGTATCCTCGTTTAGCCCCCAAACTTCTTCGAGAATGGCCTTTCGCGAAACGACCTTGTCTTCATGTTTGACCAGATAGCGTAATAGCTGGGCCTCCATCAAAGTTAATCGAATCGTTTGCGCTGAAGTGCGCAGTTCCAGGTTTGCAAAATCGATGACGCGGCCGCCAAATTGAAACTCCTGGCGGCCGCCATCGATTACCGTTGTTGCCTCTGGCACTTTATCGGCCGTGTTGGTCTGGTCACGATGGAACCATTCGCGGCGGCGAAGTAACGCGTGGAGCCGAGCCAGCAAGACAGAGAGCTCAAAAGGCTTTGGCAGATAGTCGTCGGCGCCGGATTCGAATCCGCGCAATACATCTTCCGGGCGGCCTCTGGCAGTGAGCATAAGAACCGGAACAAAATGACCTGCGGCCCGCAGTTCGGAAGCCACGGTGAACCCGTCCTTGCCGGGCAACATCACGTCGAGAACCAGTGCATCATATTTTTGCTGTTCGTCAACTAATAGTGCCAAAGCGGCTTCGCCGTCACTGACGGTCTGAACCGTGTAGCCCTCAGCTTCCAGATTGAAACGCAACCCGTCAGCAAGGTGTTGTTCGTCTTCTACTACCAGCACAGCGCTCATCGCATTGAAGTCCTTCTTTGGTGGACAGTCACACTCTCGGAAGTTGAATCGTAAATGTACTGCCCTGCCCCGGACCCGCACTTTCCGCAAACACTCGGCCCCCATGTTTCTCAACAACTGAATGCACGATAAATAGTCCGAGGCCCGTACCCTTTACTCGCGCCATCACGCGTCCAGGGACTCGATAAAATCGTTTAAAGATGCGCTTCAACTGTGGGGCGGGAATTCCCACCCCACTATCTGTTATGCGGACGGCGATCTTTTTTTCGTTAAGCGCCGCTACTTCAACTGAGATATGGACACCTTCGACAGAGTATTTGACGGCATTGTCCAAGAGGTTAGAAATTGCTGCGCGAAGCTCATCCACGTCAGCTTTCACTTGCGGTCGCCCGCCATTGACTGCCTCGGCAAAACTTACGGCGTCGGCGGCGAGGTTGTGCCGTAAGCGGGTGAGATCGACGCATTCGACCACCAACTGCCCAAGATCCACTTTTGTTAAATTGATCTTTCTGCGGCGGTGACCCGATCGACCGGCACGCAGAACCTGCTCAACCGTCTGCAGGAGTCGGTCGTTATCGGCCAGCATAATATCGTAAAAATTCTGCCGTTGATCTTCAGTGGTCTCTCGGGTCTTCAGTGTCTGCAGGTAGAGCCGGATGGAAGCAAGTGGAGTCTTTAGTTCGTGCGTAACCGCGTTTATGAATGCGTCGTGTTGTTCATTGCGACGTATCTCGCGAATCAGGAAAGTAGTATTGAGGACCAGACCGACAATTATCAGCAGGAAGAATATGATTCCAAAAACCAGCAAAGCCACTTCGCGCCAGTTGAGCAATATCCAGCCAACATTCAGCGCAATTGCCAGGGCGACGAGACAAGCACTCAGGGTAATGAAGAAAGCTATCGATTTGTGGCGGCCGACTGCCATGTTGGGATTGTAAGGCCGGTAAGCAGAAAGCAGAAGGCAGTAGGCGGAGGCAGAAAGAAAGATAGGACCTATATATCCTATAGGTCCTATCTTCTCTTCTGCCTACTGCTACTGCGCAACTGTTTACACTTACGCTGCTTTTCGGAGTTCAGCAACTTGTGTATTCGCCGCGGCGGCTATCTGTTCTCGGGTGATAAATCTGATTCCTTTGGCCAGACCAAGTAATTGCATCGTGCGGATCCCGTACCAGTTGAAGTCAATTTCATACCACGTCAAACCGTGCTTCGCCGCTCGGGGATGCGCGTGATGATTGTTATGCCAGCCCTCTCCAAACGAGAGCAACGCGACCCACCAGCTATTAGTAGAGTCATCCTTCGTTTCGAAGCGTCTGGTTCCCCAAAGGTGAGTTGCCGAATTAACCAGCCAGGTGAAGTGGAGTCCGAGTGTGACCCTCAAAAACACCGCCACAAACAACAGCGGCCAGCCACCGAAGGCCAGGAGGATAATTCCACACAAAATCAAAGGAACAAAGTAGAGCCGGTTTAGCCAAATGTGCACAGGGTCCTTCATGAGGTCGGGAGCATATCGCTGCAAAACACTAACGTCGTGCTGCTGCGAAGTGCCGCGCAGAATCCAACCCATATGCGCCCACCAGCCCCCATCCCGTGGTGTGTGTGGATCACCCGGCGCGTCAGTATTAGCGTGATGTATGCGATGTGTGACTACCCAGTTGATGGCGCCGCCCTCGAGTGCGAGCAATCCGCAGAAAGTCAGAAAGTATTCCACGATTTTAGGTGTTTTGTAGCCGCGATGTGTAAGCAATCGATGAAAACCCGCGCCAACTCCTAACCCTGCTGACACCCACCACAAAAAGATGGTTATGAGTACTGCCTTCCAGCTCAGGCTGGTTATCATAAAGAGTGACGCTATTGCGCCAACATGAAAGATGAACATGAAGATCGTGGTGTTCCAGTTTAGAGCGCCCCGGGTATTAAGATTGGTGGTTTTAGTATTCATCAAGACTCCGTGAAAAGTATTCAGTCACTTACTCTGATGCTGATTGCCAACCTCCATCCTAACAACTAGTAAGCTTATTGGTTGTAATACTTATGTAACCAGAATTTTCGGGGCTTTTCGGCGGACAAGGCATGGCCCAAGGGTAGGCCGTCAACTTGCCAGTACGGCGAAGATAGTGCATTATTACAGTCGAAATCCTTCTCTCCTGCATCAACGGTATGCGCCACGAGTTTATAGCTGATGAATGGCTACGGCGTCAGATGGTGCGAGAGCAGGCGATGACAACTTGAAGAAGCTGCTCTGCTGAGCGCCCGAACACTGCCTTCGCTGCTGCCGTTACTCCGAAGCCGCCTTGATTCGAAGCTTCTCTTTTGGCTCCACGAGCAAGGAACCACCACAGTCATGGCTATGAAACTTTACGTGGGAAATCTCTCGTTTCAAACGTCGAGTGAAGATCTGCAGCAGCTCTTCGCCCAGGCGGGAACCGTAGAATCCGCTTCGGTTGTGGAAGATCGGGACACAGGGCGTTCACGTGGCTTTGGTTTCGTCGAAATGGCTTCCAAAGAGGACGGCGAAAAGGCCATTGAACAGTTCAATGGGACTGACTTAAACGGGCGCAACTTGACGGTCAACGAAGCCAGGCCCCGCGAAGATCGGGGCAATCGTGGCGGTGGTGGCGGTCGGGGCGGCTTTGGCGGCAACCGCAGTGGTGGCGGTGGTCGGGGAGGATATGGCGGTGGCGGCGGCGGCCGCGACGGATCCTCTCGATGGTAGGAAATTTTCGACGATGGTCATTCGGGGACAACCCTCTTAACTAATTACCATTTACTATTCACGATTTACCAGAAAGGTACTTATGGAAAAGCAGACTGTTACAGTAGAACCCACCGGGAAGCAGGCTATTGAAAAGCAAACCTACGCGATTGGGGACCGGGTTGAAAAGCTGTGCGCGATATGCCAGGAAGAACGCGGGCACGTAGTGGCTTCGATTACCAAGCGAGGACTGATCTCGCGAGTTACCTGCCCGAAATGCGGGACGCGTGGCTCCTTCTCAAACGGCGCTAAGCTCACCCGTGGCCGGTCCAAGTCAGTCAATAGCGAGCCATACGACCGAACGCGCACATATCGCGCCGGCCAAACCATGAGCCATCCTATTTGGGGCGCCGGCGAAGTGACCGCTCTTATTGAACCGCGGAAAATCGACGTGCTGTTTGCCGATCGTATCCGCCGACTGATTCATTCGCGCGCTGATGCTTAGTAATTAACTTAAATAGTTATGAAGAAAGAGTGGGGCGGGTCATTGCGACCATCGCCTCACTTTTTTATTTTGCGATTATGAAGCGCCCTGACCACCACTTAACCTTTTCTGGTTCAACCTGCGAGGGAGTCTCACTTTTCTGGTGGCAAATAAAATTAGCCACACCAGGCCAGACGTGCCCGAGAGCAAGCCACATACAACCGTAAGTGTTCTTGGCGTAATTGCTCGCAACGACCAACCTGCCATGGCAGTCGACAGGCTCCAGATCAAGAGTTCGGTGGCCCGATCTGTGGTTCCTACACGGCCACGCAGCTTGTCCGGAACCAGACGCATCAACAGCGTCTCCTGCACCGCAAACTCGGCCCCCAGCAATATTCGGCTGAGGAAAAGGAAGACACAGGCCAGCCACAGAGTTGGCATCACTCCGATAAGCGCAAACAGGCAGCCTTGAACTACCAGACCCCAGCCAATGAAACCTACGGTAAGACCACGAAACTCGAAAAAGGAACCAACCCGGCGAGCGATCATCATCCCTATAAAAAGACCTAGTCCGGCGGCGAAGTAGAGCGAAGCGACTGCGGAGTCACCGCTGATTCCGTGATCACCCGCAAAGACGATACCGCCAAGTCGATCCGAAATCAGGTTAATAGCTCCGCCGCCGGTGGCCCATAAGACGTTGATCAAAAGAATGGTCCTGACCGGTGCATGGCTAATTATGTACGACCAGCCTTCGCGGATGTCCGACCAATAACTATGCTTCCCTGCACTTACCTGGTTCCCATCAAAAGAACCCGACGAACCGGCGAGGTTGTCAGGCAGTCCACCCTCATCTTTTTCCATTTCAAGCTGTTTGGTCTCGGTCTCGGGAATGAGCCAGACGGAAAAAGCTGAGCCCAGGAAGGAAACTGCGTTTACGATGAAAGCCGCATTATAGCCAACTGTGGCGGCGGTCCATCCACCCAGCGCGGCGCCGAGGGACATTAGCAGAAACCGCGAAGAAAACATCAGCGCATTTCCAGCCAAGAGATCGCGCTCGCCGGTTATGTTGGGAACCGCTGCGTTCTTGGCGGCTTCGAAGAAGGCGTGAAACAAGGAGAGTAACGCGGTGCAGAGATAAGCAATCCAGAGGTCTTCGGGATTGCGGATCAGGAGAAACCCAAGCGCGACCACAACGCGCGCAAGGTCGCTGACGATCATTACCTGGCGTCGCGACCAGCGATCGACAATTGCCCCAGCCAAGGGAGCAAACAAGGTGAAGGGAACCAACCTGGCAATCACAATGATGGTAGTAGCGGCGACACCTCCATCGGACACCAGGCGCACCAACCCCAATCCGGCAATGAAGTTGAACCAGTTGCCGAGTTCGGAAATGACCTGCCCCCACCACAATCGCCTGAAGGAGCGATTAGTTCGCAGGAGTTGGAGATAGGTTAACGAGTCCATAGGAAAAACTGGTCCTGAGTTTAGTGCTAAGTACTGAGTGCTGAGTACTGAGTCCTGAGTGCTGAGTACTGAGTCCTGAGTGCAGAGTCCTGAGTCCTGAGTCCTGAGTAAAAGACGGATGCTTGTGATCGAAGAACTTATATCTCAGAACTCAGGACTCAGGACTCAGAACTCGCTCTTACTCATCACTCATCACTCATTACTCATCACTCATCACTCATCACTCACGTTCTAATTGAAAGAGCCGCCGGGTTTACCAGCGGCTCGCAATCCTCAACGGCTAATCGGCGAATCACTCACCCACAAACTTCGGTGGCCTCTTCTCCAGAAAGGCTGCGACGCCTTCTCTAAAATCCTTTGTTTGTCCTGACGTAATCTGCGCCTCCCTTTCGAGTTCAAGTTGTCCCTCATAATCATTCGTCGCACTTAGTTCCAACAACCCCTTGATCCGTCCCATCGCAGCCGTGGGAGCCTGCGCCAACTTTTCGGCCATTGCCAATGCATGGGAACTCAGCTCATCGTCAGGGACCACAGCATTGATCATTCCCATTTCAAGGGCGCGGTTGGCACTGATTACCTCACCTGTCATCATCAGTTCCGTGGCGCGTTTCCAGCCCACTAACCGCGGCAAAATGAAGGTTCCTCCACAATCGGGAACGAGTCCAATCTTGATAAACGCCTGGTTGAATCGCGCGCTTTCCGAGGCCACCACTAGATCGCATGCCAGCGCAAGATTGCAACCCCCTCCTGAGGCGACCCCATTTACCGCGGCGACAAATGGCAATGGTGACCTCCGAATCAGAAGTATGCAGTCGTTCAGCAAACGTAGGGGCTCATCAAAAAACGCTTCAATTTTTCCTTCCTGCTCGGCAATCTTCCGCATCTCCCGCAGATCGCCCCCAGCGCAAAATGCCCGCCCAGCTCCCGTAACAATTATCGCCCTCGCCCCATTGCTACGAGCTTGATTCACGGCCGCCAAAAATTCCTGACCGACCTGGGTGGTTAGGGCATTCAATGAGTCCGGGCGATTAAGCGTGACCACGCCTACTGTGCCATGCATCACGAGATCAATAGTTTCGTAACTCATAATCCACTTTAAGAATCGCCGCTCGAGACCGGCAGCGTATTCGAGGCGCGCCTGTATTTCGACTTGTCGCCAGCAGGACGGCGGCCTTAATACCAACTCGGGTTAAAGGACAATACTAGGTTCTCGGCTGAGCGGCGCGATTTGCGCCGAAACAATCACCGCAAAGAACTGGTCTGCCGGTCGAAGGCTTGAATGGTACAGTATCGTTCTTGCCACACTGATCACAGGTAATTTCGAATCGCTGGCGCTCGCCACCCGCCCCCTTGGGGCCTCCAAAGTTTGTACGACGCGCGTCCCGGCAAGGCTTGCAGCGTTTCGGATGAGTTAGGTTTCTTTCGTGATAGTACTCCTGTTCGCGTTCGGTAAAAGGAAACGTATTTCCACATTCCGCGCAAGTGATCTCGATGTCTGGCATATCGCTGATTCTCCCATGAGGGGACTGAGGCGTCCCACTCTCTTTGCACTTCGGGGCGCAAGCAAGTAGTCACACACCGTTTCCATGGCTGGTTGTCCGAGAGGATAAGAAAGAGCGTCAAGGCTCAGATTCTGCCTACGGGGCTCGCGTCCGAAACGGTTAAAAGTGACGTGAGTTTACTCCACCGTCACCTTGGGTTCAAACATTTTACTGGAAGAAATCGGGCTCGGTGGTTGGGATGTTAGTCCATTTGGAGTTCGGCCACGTGAGCTCGAACTGTTTCGCCCAGGGTTTGCAGGTTATATCCACCCTCGAGACAAGACACGATTCGGCCCTGACAAGCGGCCCGAGCCCACTCCTTCGCTGTCCGCGTGAGGGCCACAAAGTCCTCATCTTCCAGGAGCAACTGACCCAGCGGATCGTCATTATGTGAATCGAAGCCCGCCGAGATTATTATCAGGTCAGGATTGAACCCGCCGCTCATCTCGTCCAGGGCCGCTTCAAACATTCTCTTCTGTTCAGCTGCCGGCGTACGCGCCCGCACCGGGACATTCAATGTGTAACCGGCCCCGCGACCAACTCCATTCTCCCCTCGCGTGCCAGTTCCGGGATACCACGGATACTGATGGGTGGAAAAAAAGAACACGCTTGGGTCGTCATAAAAAACTCCCTGGGTTCCGTTGCCGTGATGCACGTCCCAATCGATAATCGCCACGCGCTCAATTTCCGGATAGTGGTTTTGCGCATATCGTGCGGCAACCGCCACATTATTGAAGAGACAGAAACCCATCGCCCGCTCGGAAGTCGCGTGATGACCGGGTGGCCTCACCGGGACAAATGCGTTACTTGCTTTGCCCTGCATGATCAGATCAACTGCCTGGCAAGCGGCACCAGTGCCGTGTAGCGCCGCGTCCATTGAACGCATGGAAACAACTGTGTCGGCATCAAGATAGCCAGTCCCTTCGCTGACAACTCTTTCAATCTGCTTGTAGAGCTGGGGGGAATGACAAGCCTGGACGTCGCCTCGTGGCGCAGCTCTAGCCTGAACTTCCAACAACTTCGGCCAAAGTTCCGTATCTTCTCGAAGTGCCCTGATCACGACGTTATAGCGCGATGGCGATTCCGGATGGTTCGGTCCCGTGTCGTGTTCCTCAAATACCGGATGATGAATAATTGCCGTGGTCATGGACGGTAATATACCAAACGGCAGCCAGCAATCGGTAAGAGCCTATCGCATTCAGCCTGAGATAGACTCTCGGAATGAATTCAGACCTCGCCCCAAAGGCAAATGGCTGACAGAATCATCAGTTACAGTCTGCCTTCGGCCCTCGCCCCTCTGCCGTTTCCGGACTACCGTCTGCTTACTGCTGATTGCTGTCCCTTCTTAAGTGTCTTGATCTCAAACCAGAAACCCTGATTAAGACTCAAAAGCGTACGGTCAGTCCAAAACGACCCTCTCGCTTCTGATAAGACTCCAGAGCTATAGATTCCATGGAAATCCTGCGAGTCTCAGTTGATTTGCTGGTTCAGGAGCGATGGGAATGGGGTTTGCACAATAGACGAACAAGATTCCTTGAGAGTCTTTCGGACAATCCTAACAGTCTTATTAGAACTAACTATCGGGAGGAAGCAAATGGCATACGATGATGAACAGGCGCGAAGGAGTCGCGTGGTGGTCGAAACACCAACTTCGCGACGTGAAGTGACGCAAACCGAATCCTATCGCAATCCAGAGCGCAGTGGCATTTCAGGCGCAACCGTCGGAGTGATCGTTGTGGTAGCGATTGCCCTGATTACAATCGTGGTCCTGTTCCTGATGAACGGACAACAAACCGAAACGGCCAACAACAATCTCGCGACCCAGCAAGCGCAACAGCCACCTGTGATCATCCAGCAACCTGCACCGGCTGCGCAGCAAGCGCCAGTGATTATTCAGCAGCCAGCCCCGGCAGCACAGCAGCCGCCAGTAGTCATTAATCAGCCCGCTCCGAGCGGCGGGTCAATGGCCAACACATCAAACGATGGCGCAGTCCAGACCGCAATCGACAAGAAGATCACCAACGATCCCACGCTTTCAACTTTGGGAATTACGGCGACGGTCCTGGACGGGAAAGTGACTCTGACTGGTACCGTCAACAGCGAAGTCCTGAAGTCTCAAGTAGACCGAGTGATTAGAGGTGTCAGCGGAGTCAAACAGGTCGACAACCAGCTGGTCGTGTCGGCGGCTTAGACAAAGTGATGAGTCATGAGTGATTATGAGTGATGAGTCATGAGTGTCATGAGCAGTGATCACTCAGTCTTGAGTTAAGAAAACTAAGAAGGCGCCGCGGTGTTAAGCCGCAGCGCCTTCTTTATTCCAATCGACAAAACCTGGTTCACCGAACTCATCACTCATCACTCATCACTCATCTCATCACTCTCTAGTATCCTTCCGTGTGCTGGCGCAACCATTCATCCAACTCTTGTTCGGATGGCTCGCGCCCTAATTCCGCCCGCAGGCGTTCATGAAGGTACTGATGCTCGCCCTGGGCAGCATCCTTGAGCCCGGAGCCCGGTTCTACTTCATTAGTCTCGCCATTTCCAGCAGTCATTAAGACTATTTCACCCGTAGTCAGAGAAGTTTCTATTGCCAGATTCGCTGCTTCGCCCGTGAGCAATAAACGCCGTCTCTCACCCCACTCAGAGAAGCTGACATCTTCAATCCGGCATTCTATCGCAGGCGCCTTCAATCGGAATAGCTTTTCCGCAGAGGGGTCATCGCCCAGTAAAAGGCTGATGTCAGCCTTGATTTCTTGCCGACTCTGTTCATCGATCTCTAGTTCTTTGATGGCCACGGGGTAAGGCAACAACGACATTTCACCATCAAGAAAAATGGTCCACATGAAGCCTATGTCCAGCAAGACATACAGTGCTTCCTCGCAAACGAAATCACCGAGAATCGTCGCGCCAATCACGTGCGCGATCACATGATCCTGATGGGTCGTTGTATCTCTCGGCGTCCAGGTATTCGTCACGCCTTGTACTCACTTTGGAATCAAAGTTCTTTAGCTGGCGGGCGGGCACAATCAGGGAATCCTAGTCAAACGCTCCTTAGTATCGGCTGCCAGCTAATCGAGGTAGTGTTGTCCGAGTTGAGCTTGCAGTTTTTCTGGTAGCGACTTCCAGCTGGCGTTGCAGAGATCCTTTGACGTCAAGTCGGCGCTGTTCATGCGCAAGCTTCGCCAGTGCCCGAGCTTTTCTTCGTACAGCCAACGGTAAATCGGTCCATTACCCCGCCGGCTATAAAAGATACTAGCATCTGTATAAATGCTCGCGCTCGCCGGGTGAAGGTAAACTCGCAGTCCGTTCAACGAAGCCATAGTCATTGTTTGCCCCCAACGCGTTCAAACTTCCAAGCCATCCTGTGGCCAAACCACCCATCAGCGGCCGCAACTTCCTTGCGTCCGGCGGCGCTATTAATACCGGTCATCTAGAGTGCTTCAGGTTCAGGGAGTGGCTCCCCATTCTTATCGACCTTGATAAAATGAACTAACCCACGCTTAACTTCCTCCAGAGCTATGCTGGTATTTCTGCGTCGCCCTTTGTCGACTTCGATGCGGGGCTTTGAACCATGAAGAAGTTGTTTGGTTCTCTTGCCGGCCAGAATAATGAGCCGAAAGCGGGAATCTATTCCCGGCCACGTGCCCTCACTCGCTACTCCGGTTGCGACTTTGCCATTTGTCTCTTCGGTATCAGCCATTTGTTTGTTCCTTTATCAAGACCTGGTAGAGGTAGATGTCATCCAACACTGATATTTCAATTAGAGCAGCTTCGAGAGAATAAAGATCGCGGGCAGTACCAAAACTGCTATCGCCAGAATTTGCAGCCAATTCATCGCCGATTTTTTGCAGTTAGGACAGCTTATCCTCCAAAACTTCAATATTCTGCCACAGTGATCGCATGAAGAAATCATTTCGTTCCTCCACTCTTCACCGCTTGACCGTTGCCGTTCGTCATCAATTGCCTAAGCTGCCCATGATCGAGCTTACGCCCGAGGCTCAGCTTCATTAAGGGATCTGCGACTAACCAGAAGCAGGCTTTGCCTTCGTCCGTAGTTGTAAGATTTTCAAAAGCTGCGGCGTCAAGTGGGACCGGTCTGAAGCATTCCATCCCGGTCTCGCGCGAACGTGCCACCATCGCTTCGCCCCTACTGTGAAATACCGGCACCCGAAAACTTCCTTGATCGTCGAGGGCAAACCAATCTCCATTAGCACGACGCATGGCAAACAAAATCTTCATTGACATAGCCCTTATTGATCAAACGCTCTTTGCACCCGCTGTTGAGGGGATGTGCAGACCATCGGCAGTGTCACGTCGCACGACAATCGAAACACCAGGAGGGCAGTTGCACACGCCAGGGCGCCCGTGGCAATGGCCCACCACAAATGGCTGTCTCCGCCTTGCACATTCCTAAAGGTAACGAACAGATAGAACTGCCAGATAGCAATCCCGGCCACAATTACCGGGCTGGCGATTGATCCTGCAACATTCTTTTGGTTCATTCTCGCGTAGCTCATTATTCAACGCTCGATTTCTCACCGCTCCGATTCGACTCGCTTGGTTTCGCGGGACTTGCGTGCACACGTCACCGCACACCAACACCTTCAAGGGAGGGGGCAACCGCTACAAGTTAACTAATGGGTCTGTCGTGACGATAGGCATCAGAATTTCCTCGTACTGGTCGGGTCTGAAAAACAAACAGACGGCACAAGGAGATCGAGGGCGACGCGCAAATCCTGATGTCGAGAGTAGATTTTCGAAGAACAATTAGATACTCAATATAGCATACAAGACCGTAAATACAGGGCGACGGAGTTGCAGTCGAACTCAGCGTCTCTTAGCCACACTACTCGTGCCGATCCTGTGACCACTCTTTGAACATCGCCTGACGCTTACGACGAGCGACTGAGCGACTAGCAGAGGGTGACTTGGTGCGGCTGACTCTTTCGCCAGACATCGGTGTTCGATCGTTTGCCTGTGGCTCAACTCTCCACTCATTGATGAAGGCCCAATTTGTCGACTGAGGTAAAACGATCGATACTTCGTCATCACGAGCTGCCACCGATTGTTTGAAAGTATCCGCCACGTTCTAGCCCCTCATCGAAAAGACCGGCATCAGTTTACAGGTTTGGTGTTGGTGAAGCCGCCGCAACCTGTTCTCACCCTAAGCAAAGGCGAGCTGGGTTTTCTCGCGCCTAGGGACGTGTTTAGCAAAGTTTTGAATTACCTCGGCTTCGGTTTCGTAAGTATCGAAAACCGAAAGCAGCCTGGTCACCGTCAGCAATTCGCGCAACGTATCCGTGAGACCGAGCAGCTTGATCTCGCCGCCTTTATTCTCGACCGTAATCTGGCTCGCTATCAGCTCGCCCAGGCCACAGGAATCGATATGGGTGACACCCGCCAGGTTCAAAACGATGAGAATTTTCTTTTCCAGAACCAGGCAGCGTATAGACTTGTGCAACGCGACAGCGTTGCCGCCCACTCTTAACCTGCCCTTCAAGTCCAGAATAGTGACCTCTCCGCTCCGCCGTTCATTGATATAAAGATTTATCACGACCTGACCTTACGTTAACGGACTCTATATGTCAAATACAGCATATATTGCAGATGGACAATATTCACCGCATGTGTTAAATAGTCTGATGCGCGTGGAAACACCTATGATTGAGATTCGAGTAGACCAGTTACTGGCAGAGCACGGTCGGACCTTCTATTGGTTGGCTAAGGAGACAGGCATTAGCCACACAACGCTTTGGCGTCTGAAGAAGGGCAAAGCGCTGGGCATCAACTTCGAAACGCTGGAGAAGATGTGCCAGGCACTCAGCTGCCAACCAGGCGACGTGCTCGCGCTGCCCTCGAAAGACCTATCGTCGAATGGCGGAAAGAAGCGCGCCTCGAGATCACTCGCAAGAGGAAAGAAAAAATGAGTATGAACACTGAGAAGCCTTTGACGTTTAGATTCATCGATGTTGAAGCGGATGTTCGCCTGGAACTGGGTAACGAGGCGGATCATACGCTTAAGAGTGTCGAGATTTTGACTGTTTTCTTAAAGGACCTTGAAACTCCGGGCGGTGGCCCTTCCCAGGCTCATATTAGGTTCGATGCAGTTGGTTCCATTCGGCCAAAGGAGAATGTGGTTCTCTCTCATAAGACCTGGGTGAATGGGAAGGTTGTCAGCGCCAGTGCCGATCTCCTGGCCCGTCTCAAGGTGATCGCGGGCGAAGTCAAACCCTATGTGCTGGATATTTCCTGGGAAGATCCTGAAGGCAAAACACGCTTTCAACGAATTCCCGTTGGGCATTGACAATCCCGTAACGAGGCTCGATCAGATCAGATCAGGTTAGAGCTTGGAGGAAGTGTTGAATTGAAGATTTGTGACTTCTGTATAAACTTTGCACTGGACGGCACCTGCCGTCTTGGCCTCCCAATTCCAAAGTCAATGACTTGCCGGGAGTTTGGCCCGACGCTGGACAAGTTTTGCGCCGATCCCAAAGACTTTGCGAATCCCCGACAACTTGTGGAAATGGCTACATACTTTGGAATCAAAGGCCCTGAACTAAAGAAAGTTAAGCTGATGGCAACGCGAGAAGAGAACATCCGCCTGTAGTTCCGCCATTCAGTTTGCCCGTTCTAACCAATCCTCAGAATTCCAACACCAACAAACGTCACATCAATGACGATCGATCGAGATCTCGTGAAGTGCCCTTGAAAACCGGAATGCCAAGAACCGGTCAATGGGCGTGCGCGTTGGCCCGGGCAGCCTAAACAGCCGAGCCCATGCTCGACCGTTTAGTTAGCGTTCAATTAGCCGGCTGAGCCTCTAAGCGACTCCGCATTAAGCTAATAATGAAATAATCAACGGTCTAGTAGCCGCTGGCACCGGCGTCGTAACCGTTCTCATAACCCTCGCGGTAGTAGCGACGATACAGTTCCCGATCGCCAAGACGAGTGCTGTAGTCTTCGGTGGCTTGTTGATATTTGCTGTTGTTGCGGTAGTTAGACTGTCTATTGCTCTTGCGGTCGTTGCGACCCTGCTTGATACCTTCGTTATAGCCGGCATTCAAAGCGGTTTGGCGAAGCTCGAAAGACCCACCGTAGGTTCCATAACGATCCCAATCGCGACCACGCCGATTGTTGCCGTCACGATTCCCGTTACCATTGTTGTCACGATTCCAGTCACGGTTGTCGTTGTCTCTCTGATCGCGGTGCCGATTGTCATAATCACGATAGTCGCGGTCGCGATTGCTCATGTCGGTGTTGTATGCGTTGTACCCGTTTTCGTACGCCTCACGAAAGTAGCGTCGATAGAGTTCGCGGTCACCGAGTTTTGAGCTGTAGTCTTTGGTGGCTTGCTGGTATGCCCTCTGGTTGCGGAAGTCAAACCCTCTGTTATTTCCGCGGTTCTTCTGATAGTCCTTCATGCCCTCGTTGTAACCCGCATTCAGAGCGGTTTGACGAAGTTGGAAAGAACCACCGTAGTTTCCGTAACCGTCTCCATTCCGGCCACGGCGGTTGTTGCGGTCTTGTGCAAGGCCCGTGATGCTGGCACCAACGCCAATGCTAAACATCAACGACAGTACAACTAACGCCAAGCGGATCCTGTTTTGTGTATTATTTGTTTTCATAATTTCTCCTTTGCGGCTTACTGAGCAAGTGTAGTGCCTCAGCAAAATGATGACATAAGCTCATTACAACGCGCTGGTCTGTTCTGTATGGGGTTGTTCACACCCCATGCGGGCTCCCCCAGTTAGTCGGCCCGAACCACAACGGCAAAGCCAGGGGGGTCCTGCGCCTCCCGGCCTTACAAAGTAGTCTGGCAGCCGATCACAGCTCGCCCCCACAAGGAGGGCCGACTTCATACTGGATTTTCAGGTTTTGAGGGGCCGTTGTGCAGGTTTTGAACGGTATGAAAAAGAATTGAAGAGTGGATCGTTCGCCCCACCGAGACCCACTCTTCATCCCCGGTGAAGCTGGCTCAAACGCATTTTGCCAAAGGCACTAAAGAATCGCGCGAGCGAGCTTCACAAGGACCCAAGAAGTTTTCGCCAGACTAGTCTGGTTAAAATTGCCGGTATGTGCGCTAGCGCACAGAGCGGCGAAAAATAAAGAATTTAAAAAGACCCGCCCGCTTTGGCGGCAGAGAGTTCAGAAAATTTGGCCCGTCGATTCGCCTCGATGAGGTTGCTCAGTGCGGTGGAGCGCAGCTTCATTGCCGATTCCCGGGCTTCTATGATTAGTCCAGCCATCGTCTCAACGAGACCCTCAACCTCCGGCTTCACAATGTAAGCATTGGCTCCCGCGGCAAATGCCCTTTGCCTGTCACTGTCGTACGCGGCCCCGGAATAGAAGAGAATGGGAGTAATTGAATCAATCGCTCGTAATTGGCGGCAAAACTCAAAACCATCCAAATCGGGCAACCATGCATCCAGCAAATAAAGATCAAATCGGCTGGTACTAATCAACTTGCGGGCTTCGGCGGCAGACTCTGCGCACTCACACTCAATTCCAGATAGCTTCAGCAGCGCGCTCAACATTGCGCAAGCGTCGGCTTCGTCATCTACACACAGGACGCGGAAAGGGGGGGAAAGCATAGATCCTCCTAATTGTGCGAGTTAACTTGGGCGACTCTGATCTTAATCCCCGCCGGAAATACCGTGTGTGTGTTGACACACATATAGAAACTTTATATTGTTAGGCTCAGAATTTGGTCCACACGCCTCGCCCTGAAGTAGCTTGGGTCTTCCACGACTTGTGGAAGGCTATCCCTGTCGCTAGCGAGTTGGAGTTCAATGACCACAACTGCCACAGCAGAAGAAGCACGATTCAATCACTTGCTCGCCGGTGTTAGCCATGAGGAAATGGCGCGCCTGCTGCCTAATTTGCAACCAGTTTCTCTCCCCCTCGGCAAAGTTCTCTATGAATCCGATGAAAGAATGGACTATATCTATTTCCCGACAACCGCAATTATTTCCCTTCTCTACATCATGGAGAACGGCGCGACGGCTGAAATCGGCGTGGTCGGGAATGATGGCCTAATCGGGATTGCTATCTTCATGGGTGGCGATACCACTCCCAATCGGGCGGTGGTTCAGAGCGCGGGCAAAGCCTTTAAGATGAAATCACACTTGATGAAAGAGGAGTTCACGCGCGGCGGCCGGTTTCATAGCCTGTGTCTTCGCTACACCCAGGCGCTAATTACTCAAATCTCACAGACTGCTGTATGCAACCGGCTGCATTCGGTCGACCAGCAGCTTTGCCGTTGGTTGCTGCTAAGTCACGACCGTTTACCATCTGATAGGTTGATAATGACTCACGATCTAATCGCCAACATGCTGGGCGTGCGGCGAGAGGGCATTACGCACGCCGCCAAACGACTGCAGAAGGCGGGGTATATCAGCTACGTTCGTGGCGATATGACGATACTTGATCGTAAGGGACTTGAGGCCGACGTCTGCGAGTGTTATCAAGTAGTCAGAACCGAGTATCAACGCCTCCTGGGCGGAAATTATTCCTTTATCACGCCTTAGAAAAGCACATCTATTTCGCACTGGATCATCAAAAACTAAGTTGATGCTTGATCACCAGTGTGCCCCTCAATGTGTGGCAGCGCACAGACTCGCCTATTCCGACAGCCCAGAGTGAAAGGATGAATTTGATGCGAAAAGCAATGAAGTCTTTATTGATGACGTCGATGGCCCTTATCCTGGCCTTGCCGATGTACGGGTTTGCGCAACAGAACAACAACACCGCCACCGGGCAAATGAAGGAAAGCGGGTCCGAGGTAGGCAAAGCCGGCAAAAGTATGGGCCGGCATGCCAGGCGTGGCCGCCTGGTAAGAGGCGGGAAGCACTTTGGAAAACATATGGGACGTGCCGGAAGGCACTTCGGGCGAGGGACTAAGAAGGCTGTGAAACACGTCATATCATAGGAACGTCGGCATAGCCGATCACCGGTGCCCTCTCATCAGATAACTAGCATCTAAAGTGTACCCCACGGGCGACAACAGCATTGTCTGGCTGTAATGTGGTTGTGAGGCTATTGACTTAACTACCTTCTCATTCGACATCGGGAACCGTTTTTCGGAACTTCTCCTTGTGCCGTTCTGCTTCGGCGACACCTACAAGGAGGATTGCGATGACACCCACCAAACGAGTTCCTAGCACCAACGCTCTGCTCGGCAGCCTGACAAGAAAAGAATACCAGCGGCTGTTGCCTGACTTGCAGGAGATACCTCTAATATTGGAGGAGACTCTTTACCAGCCCGGTGAAACGATCAGCGATGTCTATTTCCCAAATAGTGGCATAATTTCTCTACTCGCCGGGGATCCGGGGCGAGTTACGCTCGAAGTGGGATTGGTCGGCAACGAAGGCATGGTTGGCCTACCGCTATTTATGGGAATTTCTATTTCGCGTAATCACGCGGTGGTCCAGGGTGAGGGAGCTGCCTGGAGAATGAAGGCTGCGACCCTGCGCAAGGAATGTAATAACGGGAGCCCTTTAACACGCGTGATGCGACGTTATACCCACTCGTTACTGACGCAAATCACCCAATCGGCGGTCTGCAATCAGTTTCATTCCATAGAATCGCGGCTGGCTCGCTGGTTGCTCATGACGCATGACCGCATGAACAAGGATGAGTTTCCCCTGACACAGGAATTCCTCTCACACATGTTGGGGGTTAGGCGTGAGGGAGTAAGCCGGACAGCCAGTGAATTACAGAAACGTAAACTAATCAGCTACAGCCGTGGCACTCTTAAAATGCTCGATCGGCCAGGACTCGAAGCCATCTCGTGCGGGTGTTACGAAATCATCAGAGACGAAGCCAAGCTTTCTTAGACGCGAGTTCTGACCTTACATCTGTTTCTTTGGACGGGTGTTCTCACACCGTGCCACTGCGAATCACTTCCCATACGCCTCATTTAATTTGCGGAAGTGATAACCCATCGCGGCGAATCGCATCGACGCGGCAAACATATCGCGGTGCTTTGTGATTGCTTGTCCAAAGAAGCGCCAGAATTCTTTGCGTTCGCTGTCCAGCACACCAAGCCTTAGTACCAGCCGGCCAAATGACGCCACCCCGACAAGTATTCTGAAGTTGTTTGACTCGGTAGTGGACTGTGAGGTTCGCTTCATAGAATCAAGCGCCCGCTGGTAGTATTCGCTGGGCCTGTAGATGGTTCGCATGATCGATTGATACCCCTCGACCAGGCGCGCTGCATCCATCTTCGGGACAAAGTTTAGAGCGCAGTTGGTATTGTTGCCCGTGCTTTCGCCGAGCAATCTGCCTTCCTTCTCGAGACGTCGCCAGAGTTGAGTATCGGGAAGCGCAGTCAATAACCCAACCATCGCCAGCGGAATTGCGCTCTCGCGAATAAAGTTGATCTGGCGCTCAAAGATGTCGTCCGGATCGTTATCAAACCCGACGATAAAGCCGGCCATCACTTCCATCCCATAGTGCTGAATCTTCCTTACCGACTCGAGCAAGTTTCCTCGATTCTGAGATTTCTGTGCCTCCTTGAGGCTCTCTTCCACCGGGGTTTCAATACCCAGGAACACCCGGCTAAATCCGGCGCTCCGCATGTGGTCAAGAAGCTCTTCATCGTCGGCGAGATTTACGCTGGCCTCAGTCAGGAGCGAAAAGGGATAGCCATTCTTGGCTTGCCACTCAGCCAATTCAGGCATTAGTCGCCGGACATTCTTTTTGTTGCCGATGAAATTGTCATCGACGATGAAGACGGTGCCGCGCCAGCCCAAACGCAGGAGCGCGTCAAACTCGGCCAGTATTTGCTGATTGCTCTTGGTTCGGGGCACGCGCCCGTAGATTTCGATGATGTCACAGAATTCGCAATTGAATGGGCAACCACGTGAATACTGCACTGACATCGCACTGTAGCGTTTCATGTCTGCGAGATGGAAGTCAGCCACTGGTGTGGTTGAGAGGGGCGGCCGCTCCAACGCTTGATAAGTTCTTTTTGCCTTTCCCCGCGCGAGGTCTTCAATAAATTGCGGTAACGTCGTCTCGGCTTCGCCGATAAAGATGTGATCTGCATCCGGCAAATCTTCGATAGTCGTCGTCACGTATGGACCACCAAGGACTACCCGCTTGCCTTTTGCTTTACTCAGTCGAACAGCTTCGTGTAACGACTCTTTCTGGACCAGCATGCCGGTGACAAACACCATGTCAGCCCACTCAATGTCAGCCGATTTCAGCGCGCGCACATTCAGGTCGACCAGGCGTCGCTCCCAACTCTTGGGCAAAAGCGCCGACACCGTCAACAATCCGAGCGGCGGAAAGGCGCATCGCTTACGCTCGAAAGGCAGTGCATGACGAAAACTCCAATACGTATCAGGAAACTCTGGGTTTATTAGTAAGACTTTCATGACTACTCCTTTGCTGGGAGTGAGAGAAGTTGGCAGCAAGTAGGAACTTGCGACTGAGTCGCGCGTAGTTGCCTGGAACCGCATCATCGTAGTCCCGAATCCGGGGTCCGCAGGTAATAGTTACGTAACAATTGGCAAGGATTTCGAACCGAACGTGGGTCAAGCGAGGACACGAAAATATAACAGTTCAAACGGTCATTACCCGACTCTTCGGTGGATTCGCCAGTGCCCGTTCGGTACATGCTGACTCTCTAATAGTTCTGACCTTGGCGGATACCTCGTCAGGGTTCACTCAATCTTTAGGATGACTCAAGCGTAACGAGGGGCGCCTACTGAGTGACGCCCCTACAATTTCGTTCAACGAATTCGTCAAATGCGAGCTAGGTCGTAGGCCGCACAAACAAAGCGAGTGCGCACTAATTGCGCACTCGCTCGTTTCCTTCTTGTTGTCTTCGGGCTTGGCGCTATGTGGTTTTCTTTTGCCTGGCAAACTTCAAAGCCACACCGTTCATACAATAACGCAGGCCGGTTGGCATTGGCCCATCGTTAAAGACATGGCCTAAATGGGCGTCGCATCTCGCGCAGAGCACCTCGCTTCGGGTCTCAGCCAAACTTCTGTCAACCTCTTCCCGCACATTCTCTTTGGCGATCGGCTCCCAAAAACTCGGCCATCCGCTGCCCGAGTCAAACTTTGCCTTTGAACTAAACAAGGGTAACTCGCAACAAACGCATTCAAAGACGCCTTGCTGGTGAATATGATTCAGGGGGCTGGTAAACGGGGGTTCAGTCCCCTTCTGCCGCGTCACCTGGTATTGGTCTCGGGTGAGTTCGCGTTTCCACTCTTCGTCAGTCTTAATCACTTTCTTAATTCCTTTACTACTTGCCTGATTACCGCCACCACCTTCCAGGAGCGAGCCTCCCAGCACCGGCAAGTTAGAGAATGCGGCAAATGCCCCTAGCGCGATGGACGATGAAAGAAAGAAACGTCTATTCATATTGAACCTCAACATGATCTACGTATCTCGATATACGATTGGATGCGGTTAAATGCACTACAGTCACCGTCCGAAAGAAAAAAAAGCGCTCCGCCCCTCGTTTCGTTTAGAAAACAGACTTGTCCGCCCTTGGGAGCACAAGTGCTCTCTCTAAACGTATCGGGTCTAACGTAGGGTCGGGTTTACGTAGCGGGGTCTAACGCCCCTTAGTTTGAGCAACGAGCGTCGATGATTGTCCTTGCCTTCCGTTGGAATTCCGCGGACCAGGCTTCCGGCGCCTCGTCACGCTCCTGATTCCGCGAGGCGCGAAACACTCCCGTGATCAAGCCGCTGCTCTTCTCGCGCTCAAGTAGCCTTTGCAGACCCGTGGCCAGGAGTTGTCGGCCCGCTTCGCTGACACTGGCATCACCAACGCTCTTGGCAGTCGTAGTACAACGTCCGCCGCTCACTTTAATCGGGTCCTTGCCACTCCACCCCTGGAGCCTGGCTTTCTTCTCGCTGGAGCTGTTGTAACCCCAGGTCGAGCCCATGTCGCTCACGTAGAACACCGCCTGGCCCGGCTTGCAAGTCCGAGTGCCGTCAGCATTCTTCACCGAATCAAGGCAGCTATACTTTTGGTTGTCGGTTTTGGTATCGCCATGGTCAATGAATGCGAGCCAAAGCTTAAAGGCGTCGATCTCCGCTCGTGGAGACCCTCCCTGAACCAGCTTTCCCAGCGAGTCAGCTATCGCACCAGCGTCCTTATTGTCGCACTTAACGTCAAGACCTTTGCCCAATGCGAGTTCGACTCCAGCCGCCGGCTGAAAAGGAGTGAAGCTCGCACCCTGAAAACTGCTCGTCAAACTCTTCTCGCAATCGGGACAGGTTACGTCGGCTACCCACTCATCGTCGGCGAAGAAACCCAGAGCCTTGGAGAAACGTGACGAGAGAAATTCGCCGTAGATCTCGCCGTTGCGTTTGTCCCTCGACTGCCCCTTGAAATGGGGCTTTATTTTGTACCGAATCAGCTCGCCGTCACCGTCCACCACTCCCGGGACAGAGCAGTGGAACTTCGGAGTAGTGCCGGCGCCTTTGCTCAGGTCCTTATTCGCAACGCATTTAAGCGGCAAGGCCAGCCCGTTGGAATCGACCTGAAGGGCGCCTGGTCGAGCGCCTTTAGTAGGATTGAAACCTAGAACCGGGTTGTATTCTGGATCGGGCTCCCGCCAGACCTTTGCCGACCGCTCGGCCGCTGCCCGGGCTTCAGCCGTAAAGCAATGTTGAGCTTTTTCCTGCGCCGCGGCCGGCAAGGCAATCAAAAGAAGCAACCAGAGCACTGGGACTAATGAGCTTGGCATTTTTCGAAGCATAACGGACCCTTTCATCTGGGAAGGTCGCAACTGCATTTGACTCGTTGTTGTGTCAGGGGTAATCAGATGAAATTCTAACAACCAT
>JANNJZ010000374.1:0-14221 GCA_031396065.1 Pyrinomonadaceae bacterium
CAGCTCGGGGTTGGGAAGGCGGGCTTGCCCCCGCTCTTCAGACGCTAACGCAATTGTGCAAAAAAGCACCTATGGCGCAAAGGGGAGGCCGTAGAATTCCTTATACAACCAACCGAGTACTCGGGCCTCAGCCGTACAGAGCGTCTCGATCCAACAATTGAGCAGGAACTCTCGACGTCCGCGGGTTGACGGAATCTTGTCTGCTTCCTTTATGACCGAGCCGCCACCAGCAAGATCCAGCTTATAAGTCTCAGCGGTAGCCTCGTTGGCTTTCGAGGCCACGTCAAGCGCGTTAAGAAGTTGGCTAATCCAGGAATGGAGCGTGCGCTCAGTCGAATTTTCCGATAGTGCCTGGATGATCCCGATTGCTAATCGATCCTCAGCGCGATTGAAGGCGAAGACGTTTTCGCCGGCAAGGCGGCTCTGTTCCTGCTTCCATTGAAACACCTGCTCGACATTCGGGTGCTTAATGATCGCCACCCGTTGGTCGAAATCGAGAAACCATTGAATCACATCAGGCACTGAATCGAAGTCGACCTTACCTGCGGCATCCCGCTGCAGAGGTGGCAGATTAAGCGGCCCTTCTTCGCCGTTATCAGAGATTGTCTGTGAGATGGGAGTGCTATCCATACGCTACGAGTTATTCCCTGAGTTGGCGGTACGATTCAACTTAAACTCCGCGGCCACTTCTCCTACCACGTCTCCACGCCGGTTGCGCACCGGAAAGAAGGCGTATCGCGCCACGGCTTCCAACGATTCATCAGCCAGTATGCCTAGTTGTCTCAAGGATTCAATTACCACGGTCGGTCGCGCTCGATGGTCGTCGCCATCTTCAATCTTCAACGCCAGTCCTAAGCCCCGCGGCCAGTCCTTACTGGGTAGTACGCCAACTGTGTAGACGCCTTCTGCGCCCACCTTCGACACCAGGCGACCTTTGGCCGCACGCATGATTTCCGTGTCGAGGCGATCAGCACTGCCGCCGATGAGTTCCGGATAAGTCGACATTGCTGAAACGATGCGACTGCATGCATCCCTGGTCTGGTGGTCGAATGAATTGGGCGGAGCGATTAGCCGCGCGTACGTCAAGGCCATAGCTTTTATCGTTATCCCAAAAACCGGTACTCCACAGCCATCGACGCCGACCGCGATATCTTCTAACGGGATATCTGAGAATTGAGCAACAGTGCGGCCAATTGCTAATTGAACTGGATTGTCAGGCTGGTCGTAGGTTTCCGTCGGCGCTCCCAGGTGGAGGGCCAGGGCCAGCATTCCGGCGTGCTTGCCTGAACAATTATTCTGCAACACATTCGGCGCTTCACCTCTTTCGCGCAGCCCGCGTGAAACTTCCTGACTGAATGGTTCATGTATGCCGCATTTCAATGCCTCCGGGCCCAAGCCAATCTTCTCGAGCATTGAAGCCGCCACTTCAGTATGGATGGGCTCTCCACTGTGGGAAGCGCAAGCGAGGGCCACCTCTCGCTCAGTGAAGCCGAACCTATCGGCAGCACCGGAAGCAATTAACGGAATCGCCTGTAGCGGCTTTGCTGACGAACGAAGGTAAGTGACTGTTTCAGGAGCACCGAGGTGGGCGAGAATGTTCCCATGTGGATCAACGGCTACGATGTGACCGCGATGTCGCGACTCAGTGATCCCACCACGGGTCACTTTCACCAACGGCTCGGCAGCGGGAATCCCATGATTGTTCTCAGACGGCTGCCTGGAAACCTGCATCTGTGTGTTACGACCTCACTACCATTGAATTGTCCGATTATGTTAACACGGCTCTTTGATACTCGCGATTTCAGCCTACACCTACGCTCCGACTGTCCGACACCTTTCAGGATGAGCAGCGATACGGTAGCCAACCGCTTAAGAGATTGAAGATTGGTATGTACGTCGATGTGACGTTCGCGATGGCTCAAGCTGCATCCAGGTAACTAACCAGGACCACTTCCTCGGTGCGGATCAGTACACCACGCGGTTTAAGAGACTGTGTGAAAACTGTGGGTTCGAAGCGCCAAAGGCGCGAAATGTGACAGCCTGGGCCATCGGCCCAGGTAGACTCGCCTAAAGATTCCCAGCGCTGAAGGCGCGAAATGAGGGTGTACTTAGGGAATCCCGAGGATTTTCAGTCGAGACTTGTTATTTCGCGCCTTCAGCGCTTCCGGATTGTTATGACCCTACCCAGGGCGTTGCCCTGGGCTATCACATTTTGCGCCCTTGGCGCTGAGAACCAGGAGTTTCCACCCAGTCTCTACCAGAAGAAAGGCAGAAGGTGTTTTTCCTCCTGCCTTTTTAATTCTTCGTTAATTGCTGATGATGTCTACGTCTTTGCAGGACGCCTGGTTCGCTTGGCGGGATAACTCAAAACAGTCAGCTTCACGGTGCGGCGTCCGAACCGCATCGCCTCACCGGAGCTGGGCGTCCAAATGTCGATTCGCTTCCCGCGAATCATTCCCCCGGTGTCGGCAACGAGGTATTCGCCGGAATATCCAGGGTGGTCTAATCTCACGCGTGAACCGAGTGGCAGCACCCGCGGATCAGCGGCGATCAGGCCTCTGCCAACCATTCGTCCACTGGCGGTCTTGCCGCGGAGGCTGTAAGCGGTGGCAACGTAATTTGTTGGAGGTGCGTCAGCGCTCGGCGAAGCTAAAGAGTTATCCGCAGGCAGCGCGGTCTTCCCATCAAACTTGCCCAGAGTGCCGCCGGCAGTCTGTTTGGATTCTTTTTGTGATTGAAATTGCGAGAAGGGCGTTTCCGCAATCGAGGGCTGGGCTGAGAATACTATTAGTCCGATCAGCAGTAGGGAGGCGATAACCGCACTCCGACCAAGCAGGGCTTTCATATTTTCGGGTCTCCTGTCCGAGTAATTCTATTTCTCAGCGCTCTGCGCGAGTCTGTTCTTTCCTAAGACTCGACCTCCGGCTCAAAGGAGTTGAGAACAACGTCAGCCGGAGTTGGGGGCTTGCATCCTTGATGCATGCGCTGAAGAACCCAAATGCGCGGAATTAAAAACGAAACAAGCGAGGTATTATTCCCCGCTTGTCGGCACGAAAACTAGCACACGAGTTAGGGTGAGTCCAGCAGGCGAGCAGTCAAAAAAGAGCGATAAACAGGCGTATTTCACGTAACTACTGAAATGTTTGAGGTTACCTACAAGCGACCAATTTGCCCGAAATTTTGCCCTATTTTCGTTCACAACATAACATGGCGAGGACTAAGTGCCGTGGATAAAGAGGGTAGGCCGTTCGTTAGAGGAGGGCACTCCAATCGGTACCGGATGGAGTTCAAGATGTCTCTTCCAATCTCACGTTGAGCCGGTGGACCGTACCCACCTCTAAACTTGCGTTGGAGATCGCGGCACCGACTGAGTATTTAGAGTTTGAGGAAATTTTCCAGGATGTGCCGGCCCTCCGGATGCTCATCGTCAAATAGTTCCGGATGAAATTGCACACCAAACAGCGGACGCTCGGTATTTTGCATTGCCTGGATTGGACAGTTTTCATTGGAGGCCGTTACTTGAAATCCGGGCGGCAGTTCTTTCACCTCATCAAAGTGTGAATGCCAGACAGTGACTTGCGGAGGCAGGTTCTTGAAGATTCCTGAACTCGTATTCTCACCGGTGATTTCAATCGGGAAGTAGCCGCGTTCGCGCTTGGCTCCTTCATATCCTGCCCCAGGTTCCAGCCTCGCCATCAGGTCAACCGTAGCGCCAAATGCGAGAGCAATCTGCTGGTGGCCACCGCAAACTCCAAGTGTCGGTTGCGGAGCTTTCTTAATCACCTCAACCACACCCGCGAGGGCCTTTTGCGAATACATGCTCCAGGGATGACTCTGGCCACTCAAAATAATATGAGAAGGAGAAAGCGATGCGACCCGCTCCATAGAAACCGAGTGGTAAGGTTCAATCAAGATCTCCAAACCCTCCCGCATGCGACCGAGTGTCGAACGCAACTCGCGCGGACTTGGGCCCTGACCATCAAGGGTGTTGTCGATCAGATAAATGAGCGAAGCTGCCATGTGGATAGGGTAATACGATTGACGAAGTAACACGAAAGGTTATGAAAGATAACGCTGAAAGCGTTCGCTAATTCCAGCCCAGGGTTGAGCTTTGGCAACCCTGGGAACACGCAAACAATCTAGGGACACAACTCTGAAGGAGTTGCGTCTGTGTTCCCAACCGCAAAACCGTCGCAACTCCTTCAGAGTTGCGAAGAAGCTGTTGAGGCATTTTTGACCCAGGGTTTCAAAGCAAACCCTGGGCTGAAATTTGCCAACGCCCTTGGCGTAAAAGAATTACTCATTTACCGGCTTACTAGTCTGGAATCTGAAAGTGCTTCCAAGCTCTAATGAGTGACCGGTTGAGTGGGCTGACCTTCTTTCGGGCCGAGGGCGAAAAGCTTGCCGTTAAAGGCGCCGATATAAATGCGACCGTTCAGCACGACGGGCGTGGAGTTTATATTCTCTCCGATCTTCAACTCCCAGAGGCGCTCACCATCCTTGGCCGATAGCATATACATCCAGCCAGACTTGTCTCCAAAGACCACGCGCTCATCGACTACTGGCGCTGTGCTCCAGATAGGCGCGCGCACGAGGTGTTTCCAAACAACTTCGCCCTTATCAGCCGTCAGGCAATACATGAAACCGTTGCTTGAGCCAATATAGATCCGGTCCTTTACTACAATCGGGCTGGCCCAGAACCCACTCCGTTCCTTAAAATTCCGGCTCAAGCCACCGTCTGCTTTGAACTTCCAAACCTGCTCGCCGTCCGTTTGACGAAAGCAGGACACGTAACCATCTTCGGCTGCGGTATAGACAAACCCGTTAGCCACGGCCGGGGTGGAATCTGAATCCGCTCCAATCCGAGCCTTCCAAACGGTAGCGCCGTCAGTCATGTTCAGACAGTAGAGGTCGCCCTGTTCAGTACCAATATAGAAACGACCATCACCGGGCGCCGATAAGCTCCCCTCCATCGATCCCAGCCGCTCGGTCTTGTAAACCAACGAACCATCTTCGAAATTGAGGCAATAGAAGAATCCATCTTCACACCCGAAGTAGACGCGGCCATCAATTACGACAGCAGAGCCGTCAATTTCAAACCCGGCCTTGTATTTCCAGATCAGGGTTCCGTCTTTGATGTTGAGGCAATAAAGATAATGGTCCAGCCCACTCGCCAGCAGCCGATCACCGTAAATACTTGGAGTCGACTTCAGACTGTCTTCAGTCTTAAAGCTCCAAATCAAGCTGCCGTCTTTGGTGTTGAGGCAGTAGAGATTGCCATCAGCCGACCCGAAATAGACGCGATCGTCGCCGACCGAAGGCTGTCCGGGCCAACTGGTTCCTCCCCATGGATCTTTGTGAAGACGGCCTGAAGTAAACTTTGTCTCAAACTCCCACAGAATCTCGCTTGGCTGATCTGACCACGGTCCCGTGCCGTAGAAGTTTCGCGAGGTGTTGCCTAACCAGGTTGGGACACTCGTGGGTGGAGGCGCGGGCCGCTCGACTTTTGGTTCCGCCACGGTGTCTTTGACGAGTTTACCGCCGCAGGCATTAAGCGAGAACGCGATAACAAGAGCGAGGCACGCACTTATGAGAAGGCGAGAAGCGTTAATCGTCGGGTTTTCTAAAGGAGAGTTCATGGGGGATAATACTTGTAAAGCAAACTGTTAGTTTGCGTGCTGGTCGCAAGAAAAACCCGATTAGACCCAACTAGCCTGCCGGTCCAGAAGCCGCAAACTAACAGTTTGCTTTACGATGAAGCTGCCAACCAGTCACCGGCATAAATTACTTCAGCCGCGCCGGTAATGACAACCTCGCCGACGTCATCATAGCCTTGCCATTCGATCTTTGCCTGGCCGCCCGGCATTACCACCGTCACCAGTCTTTCAGTTTTTCCGTTTATCATCGCAGCCACTGCGGCCGCGCAGGAACAAGTTCCCGAAGCCTCAGTCTCACCGACGCCGCGTTCCCAAATTCGCAACTCAATGGTCTTCCGATCCTGGACGCGTATGAATACAACGTTGGTGCGATCGGGAAACTGGCGATGCGTTTCGAGCGTACGGCCAATACTTCGCCAGTCGAGTTCGGCAAAGTCGTCAACAAAAATGCAGCAGTTTGGGTTGCCCATCTGCAAGGCAGTAACCTTGAACAGACTTCCCGAGACATCTATTTCATAGTCGATAACCTTCTCGAGCGGCTCACCGGTCAACATGGGAATTGAGCCGGAGTCGAACTTTGGTTGGCCCAATTCGGAGTCAAACACGTAGCGACCGGAGTCGGACTGCTCGCGAAGAGTGTATAGCTTGACGCCCGAACGGGTGCTCAAACGAAGCTGCTCCGCGCTCCACAGTTTTTGGTAATAGAGATACGACGCGGCGCATCTGGTGCCATTACCAGATAACCCGGCCTCGCTGCCATCGGGATTGAAGATGCGCACGTGGAAGTCGGCGCCCTTATCTGAGGCGGGGCTGATGACAGCAATTCCGTCAGCGCCCGCACCGTAGTGGCGATTGCAGATGCGGCGGGCGAACTCACCCAACTTGGAGGCCTCCGCGGCTGGTGCGATGTGGACGAGATCCTTTTGCTCGATAACGATGTAGTCGTTACCGAAGCCGTGAAACTTGATGAAGGCTGGAGGCATACAGTTCTCTCGTAAAGCAAACTGTTAGTTTGCGGTTGGTTAATTACTCGAATCTCTATTCTTGCCGTCGCCCCGCAAACCCGGGGTCCCCGGCGGGGCAGCCCCGCTGGGGTGGCTTAACAGTTTGCTTTACGATCTCCCGGCGAACGAAGCCAGCAGGATGGCAATCGGGTCGATGCAAACCGACGGCGGGCTCATTCCTGGCGGATAGTTGTTGACCATGATCGAAAACACCAACTCTTCGCCAGCCGCGGTAGTGACGTAACCCGAAAGGCTGGAAGCTGAACTGAGTGTTCCCGTCTTGGCGCGAAGATTATTTGCCGCCACCGTACCCTTCATCCGATTCCGAAGCGTGCCGTCGACCCCAGCAATGGGTAACGCCGCACGAAACGCAGACGCATAACGATGACGATGCATATAAGTGAGCAACTGAAGAGTCGCTTCGGCGGTAATCATGTCATTACGCGAGAGGCCGGAACCGTCGTTCAAAGCAAGTGGTGACGCGGTCACACCGGCCTCGCCTAAAAAAGCTCGCAGCACTTCAATGCCCGCTGATTCACTCGTACGATCGAGACTCACCGAGGTTGATGTCGGCGGCCGGGGAACGACCTTGCCCAAAGTTCTCAAAATAAGTTCAGTGTAGAGGTTTTGACTCGGCTTCAACGTGTTCGCCGCAATCAAGCTGAAGGGCACAGACTGGAGGCTTGCAACTTCAATCAAACCAGATAGGTCTGTCCCGGTTGCGGCCGCCGAGATGGGTTGGGGAACGGTGCGAGATTTCCCGGTGACGATAACGCCTTGTTGCGCCAGCGACGCCCGCAAAAGATAAACAAACAATAGAGCAGGTCGAGAAATACCGACGCCACCCAAATAACCCGGGTCGTCGAGTGCAATGGCGCCGCTCACCTCCAACTCATCTGACCCGAGGGCGCGATAGGCCAGGAGCTCTCGCTTAGTTCCTTTGGGCGCAGTCGTAACTTTGTTAATGATTCTCAGCAGCGGATCGGGCGGTCCGGTGGTTATGAGGGCGAGGGACCCTACCCGAGCCCCAGGCTTGACTGACAGATCAAGCGCATTGTCGTTAGCCGTCAGGGCGCTGACTTCAGCGCCATACCACCACGTCAGATCGTCCCAATTCCAACCCGAGCCATATTGGGGTCCCGTGAAATAACTTTCGTCGCCAACCAGGTCCCCCTCAACGCGCTTTACGCCTGCGGCCACAATGCGCGCCGCAAGATCGTCAATTCCCTTGAAGTAGTTGCCGCTGTTGAAGCGCGCTGCGATTGATGGATCGCCACGTCCGTAGATTGTCAGGTCCCCACGGACAGTTCCAGCAGAGTCAGGCTTGGCGCGCGCATAGACCGAGGTGACAAAGCGATAGTCAGGGGTTAGTCGATCCATCGCCGCCGCTACCGTGTAGAGCTTCATGTTAGAGGCCGGACGAAGCAGCTTGTTTGAGTTTGACTCAAACAGCACTCGCCCGGTGTCCAATGACGCCACTTTGATCCCCACCATTGCCTGCGCCAGTTCCGGCTTTTCCAGGACGTCCGAAATGCGCGCCTGCAACTCAGCGAGAGACTGCGTGGTTGAGGCGAACGTAGGTGTTGGTGAAACCTGCGGGCTGGAAACCGGGCTGGCAGTGGGACTCGCAACCGGGCTCGGCGTTGGTGTCGGACTCGAAGTAGTCGCGGCTAGCGGAGCACCCACCGTTCGCTCACGGGACGGCTGTTGCTGCCCGCTGGTTACTGGCGCGAAGGAATGAACCAGTGAGAACAGCAGGATGAATATCAAAGGGGTAGCTGCGCGTTTGTTTGTAGGCATAGTAGTGATGTTATCAATCAGCGCTGAATTAGACAGAAGCGCGACTAAGAGCGTAACTGAACAGGCACTGTTCCCCCAGCCCGCGGGAGCGGGCGACAGCATAAAGCCTGGGGTGAAGCGAAGCGAAACCCCAGGTCAAAGGTCAAACACATCTTGTAGCCCGCGGAGCGGGCGCTAGCAGTCACGTTTTACGCTGTCGCCCGCTCCCGCGGGCTGCGTCATATCCCTTCCTCGTTTCCTGGGGTTTCGCTTCGCTTAACCCCAGGCTTTATGCTGCCGCCCGCTCCCGCGGGCTGGGTTGAATGCTTTAACCAAACTTGTTTCCTGTCGCTACGAAAACAACTCAGTCTGATGGAGCTCTGGCTTCCGATGCTGAGTGACTGGCGCGCACCTTGGCCATCAAATCCTGAAACCGCGGGTCGCTTCTTAACGAAGACCAGTTTGGATCATTCTCGAAGCAGGGTTGATTTTCGTTCCCCAGGGCGATCGCCCGTTCCAACCATTCAAAAGCCTCGGCTTGCATTCCTTCAAGAGCGTAGACGGAGGCCACCGAATAAGCGATATCCGGATCGACTTCAGCAGTGCGAATGACCACGCTGGTTATTTCCGCGCGGGCATCTTCATGTTTGCCTTGCGCACTTAAGAACATTGCCAGGAAGGGCCGGATCCCATGCATGCCCGGATGACCGGCAACCACCTGTTGCATCAGCTCGGCAGCCGAGTCGGTTTGTCCGGTGTAATACAAAGAAAGCGCGCGGAAAGTTTTCACTAATGGGTTGTCCGGGTCGCCGGCCTGATCCAGCTGCCGCGAGGTCTCTTCAAAGTTTCCCATGTACATGTAGACCAACGCGCGATTGAAGCTGGCCACCACATGCGCTGCCGGATCCAAACGCATCAGTCGATCATAACTGCGCAACGCCCGCCCATACTCTCCATCGAGCCGGTGCAGGGTGGCCTTAACAAAGTGAACAACTGCTTCGTCCGGGGCTTCACGACGGGCGCGGGCAACTTCTTCGCGAGCTTTCTGTTTCTGGCCACGCCAGAGATAGACGAAGACCATCAGCATGCGCGCTTCAACCAGCTTCGGGTCAATTGCCAGAGCTCTATTGAACGCTGCTTCGGCGCGTTCATAATCCTCGGCGCCACCAAAGCCCTTAAAAACCCGATTGACGTAAGTGGCCCCGAGACCGTCCAGAGCGAGCGCAAAGTTTGGATCGAGTTCGATCGCGCGTTGAAAGTGTTCGATGGCTGCGTCGCAATCTTCCTGGGCCACAGTCCGGAAAATGAAACGTGCGAAAAGATCGCGACCGCGCAAATATTGCTCGTAAGCAGAGGCATTTTGGGTGGAGGGCCTGGCGAGGCCATCCTGTTCAGCCGGGCTCAATTCAAGTCGCAGCCCCTCTACGATTCGCTGAGCAATCGTGTCCTGCACTGCGATGATGTCGGCCGCAGAGGTGTCTATGCGGTCGCTCCAGATTATGTCTCCGGAGCCGACATCCAGGAGTTGGGCCGTGACCCGGAAACGATCACCGATGTGCATAAAGCCGGCGGTCAGAACGGAGTTGACGTGCAACTCCTGACCGATGTCGCGCGGATCCATCACCCCGCCCTGATATTTCGCAATGACCGAAGATGGTCTCACCACGAGTGAACGCACTCGCGCCAGTTCCGTTATCACGGCATCGGCAAGTGAAAACTCGTAAAAGCTCGAGGCGGGATCGTTGCTCAAATTGCGGAAACAGAGGATGGCCAAACTCTTCTTTTCCTGATCGGCGATGGTGGTAAACGGTGTCTCATGAATACTGGGCTTGGTCGGAGTCGTCATTCCGGGCGCCGCCGTAGAGTCTGACCTCGTTCGTCCCTTAAGCCATCTCATGGCTCTCGACACCGGATTCGCACCCGCTAAATGCCGAGCAGGTTCCGGCATGACATTAGTAAACGGCTGGCCGGTTGCGTCCGCCGTCGAGACCTCTTGGAGCACGGCGCGAAGGTCGTCGCGCACTTCTTCCATCTTCTGGTAGCGATCGCGCGGCTCCTTTGCCATGCAACGATCCAGAATCTGTTGCAGCTTAGCCGGCAGAGGCTCTTTGCGAAGTTCGGCAACTGGTCGGGGCGCATCGTGGAGCACGGCGTATCTCACATCAATCGTGGTTTTGCCGCGAAAGGGCCAGGTGCCCGTCAGCATCTCGTAAATGAGCACGCCGGTGGAAAAGATGTCAGCGCGTTTGTCTACCCGATCGCCGCGGGCCTGTTCAGGCGCAGCGTAGGTAGCGGTGCCATAGGGCACACCAATCTCGGTTAAGTCGGTGCGATGAATAGTAGATTTCGAACTATCGTCAGTGTCATCCAGCAGCTTCGCCAAACCAAAATCCAGTATTTTTACCTGACCCGAAGGAGTGACCATTACATTGCCCGACTTAATGTCGCGATGAATGATGCCACGAGCATGGGCAGCGGCCAGCGCGTCTGCAACCTGGATGGCAATCAGGAGCGCGCTCTTCAACTCGAGCGGATGCCCGCCGACCAGTTGTCTGACGTTGCGACCCTCGACGTATTGCATTGCGATGAAGTGGTGTCCTTCGGCTTCGTCGAGATCGAATATGGTGGCGATGTTTGGATGGTCGAGCGAGGAAGCGAGCCGGGCCTCGCGTTCAAACCGCTTGAGGTTTGCTTCTTTTGCAGTCAGCTCAGCCGGCAGGACCTTGACGACAACCGTACGGCCAAGTTTCCCGTCGGTGGCTTTGTACACGGTGCCTTGCCCGCCAACGCCGATCTTTTCGAGAATCTTGTAATTGCGAAGAAATTTTCCAATCATGATTGGTCACGAAAACAATAGGTCCTATAGGTCAAATAGGTCCTATTCCTTTCCCTACTCAAACGTTGCCAGCAGTTCCTCGGCACTCGCCGTTGCCGTACCCACTTTGCCGACGACGATGCCCGCGGCGTGGTTTGCTAAATTCGCAGCCTCCAACATCGTTGCTCCAGTTGAGAGCGCGGCTGCCAGCGTAGCTATGACGGTGTCGCCGGCGCCGGTGACATCGTAAACTTCGCGCGCCGTGGTGGCGACGAAAACCGGATCGCTATCGCGTTCAAGGAGCATTATGCCGCGATCGCCGCGGGTGATCAGGACAGCATCGCAGTTGAGTTTCTTCTGAATGATTTGCGCTGCCTGGTGCAAACCCTCATCCGAGTCCTCTTCCGTGTTGGTTAGTCTTAGTGCTTCGTGATGATTGGGAGTGATCAGGGACGCCGGTTGATAGTGGGAAAAATTTCTAATCTTCGGATCAATGAGCACGGGAACGCGCTGGTAAGCAAACGGTAAAACCTGTCCCAGGATACCAGGTGTGACCACGCCTTTGTCGTAATCAGACACCACAAACGCGTCAGCATCTTGAAGGGCCAATTTAAGCGAATCGATGATATGCGTCTCGATCCGACCGTTAACCGGACTGCGCTGTTCCCGGTCAGCCCGCACCACCAACTGGCTGTGCGCAATGATCCGCGTCTTGGTGGTTGAAGGCCGGTTTTCATCGACGACCAGGTAATCATCAGTTTGCAGTGCGCTCGCTTCCTTCAAAGTTGCGCGCAGACGCTCGCCGGCGGAATCATTTCCTACCACGCCTACTACGCAAGCTTTTGCACCAAGGCCGACAACATTCGCAACTACATTCGCGGCGCCGCCAAGATGGACCGACTCGCGCCGGATGTCCACGACTGGCACCGGCGCTTCAGGAGAAATCCGGGTGACGTCCCCCCAAAAGAACTCGTCAAGCATTACGTCGCCAAGCACAACGATCTTCCGGTCACGCATTGCGTGAATCAACTCACTGGCGCGTTGTCGTGTTAGTTGCGGCATTGATGTGCGTAAGCTTTAATCTTTGCGGCTTTGCCGCCTTCCGTGCGGTAAGGCTCCGCCTTACCGATCGGCACAATAATGATTGAGGAGGCTATGCCTCCGGAGGCGCAGCCTCAAATTCTCAGAGATCGCTCTACGGTAAGGCCGAGCCTTTCCGCACGGAAGGCGGCAGAGCCGCGACGGCACCGCACGTCACGGGTTGAGCCGCAACAGTTTAGGCGCTTTCCCTTAACACCCGATCCACTGAAGCCATTACCCGTTCCACCGGAACGCGTTTGATGCATTCCGGCTCCGCAAACTTTCCACAGTAGTAGCCGGGACATGGCTGGCACTCCATTTCTTCGTAAACAAGCTCAGCGGCTGCCGTCGTCCACGGACGCCAGTGGGTCCGGTTTGACGAGCCAAAGATTACTACGGACGGTGCTTTGACGGCTGCCGCGATATGCGCGATGCCACTGTCGTTACCAATAAACAGCCGCGCGCGCGTAATGAGTGCCGTGATTTCGGGAAGGGAGAGATCCGTGCAGGTGATGACAGGCGTCGGCGTACCTTGCTTCAGGGCTTCAATGACCTCTGATTCTTTTGGTGTGGCGATGGCCACAATCGGAAGACCCTTTGCGCTTAGCTCGGTGGCTACGCGTCCAAAGTTTTCCGTCGCCCATTGCTTGGTGGCAAACGCTGCTACCGGATGAATCACAGCAAAAGGAGTATCCGCTAATCCCGCTAACTCCAGCCGCGTTTGGATAGTGGCCGAGGCCCGTTCCGTAACCGCAAGTTGAGTGGGCGGCCGATCGCTGACCGGGACGCCAGTCCATCCGAGCAGGGATAGTTGTTGTTCAACCGAATGAGTCTGGTCGCGTCCCCAAAGCAACAGGGGAGAAGGCGCGAGGTGGTTGTGCAGTCCGGCGTATTGATACGACTCGAAACCGACGCGGTGCTTTGCGCCCGTGGCCCGTGTTAGAAACGTTGCCGTGGTGCCGCCGTGCAGGTTGTAGACAACGTCGTAACGATTCCCGCGCAGGCGACGAGCCACTTGGATCCGAGATTTGAGACTGCCGCGCGCGAAGGTGATTACTTCGTCAACCTGTGCCAAACCCTCGAGCACCGGAGCCACCCAATCTTCTAACAGGATGTCGATGGTTGCGTGTGGCAGAAACCGTTTGAGGGCTACGAGTGAAGAAGTTGACAAGACCGTATCGCCGATTGAGCGCAGCCTGACAACCAGGACGCGCGAGATGGATTGCCAATCCCAACGTGGCGGAGCGAGTGGCTGCGGCAACGTCGCCATCCGATCCTCTCCGCGTAAACCTTCCATAACCAGATTCCGCAACCGCGGAGAGGATTCAACTATTTCGCGTAAGCTGTTCAACTTCGCTCCGGCTGTTCATCCTCGACTGTCGCTTCGTCAATCAACATCACCGGAATATCATCGCGAATAGGGTAAACCCGTTTGCACTCGACGCACTTCAAACCGTTTCCATCCGGTGTTAACTCAACTTTTGCCTTGCAGGCAGGGCAAGCAAGTATCTCCAACAAATCCTGGCTGATAGCCATAGTAAAGACCTTTCGCGTTACGGTTTCGCTCCACACCGGTGTGCATGTAGGAAGCGTTAGGGAATGGCCAAGCTTATCACAAAGACAGTGGCACGAGCAGGAGCAGAGCCAGGGCAGGAAGCATCAGGCGCGGCTACCTTGGGTATCCTTCTTTCGACGCGTAGCGGCGGTATGAATTTAGCCCGGCGTTTTAACGCCGGGATCAGGTTAGTGCCGAGCCGCGTCGCGTAGCGACGATTGAATCAAGGTTCAAGCGTCGCGACGCGACGCCCACCCTTCAAAAAATTTACCGGCCATGAAAGGCCGGGCGAAATTCAAAACGCCCCAACGCGTCGAAAGAAGGATAACCA
>JANNJZ010000393.1:0-7607 GCA_031396065.1 Pyrinomonadaceae bacterium
GATTCTTCAAATGCGGTGCATTCTCGTATGCTCCGTTCCCGATCACCAGCGCTATCCTCTTGGGTGAACCAGTTGAGTCTCCCTGGACCAGTTGACGTCCTTGTTGAGCGTGGACGGGGAATGCCACCAGCAGGATGACGAAGAGTGTAACTAAGTATTTCATGAATCTCATCTATTCACCGGATACCAACATCGCGTTCTTTGAGCAGGCTCCTGATAAAGGCTCGACTGGGTTGAGCCTCGTAGTACCGCAAGCCGCCTTATACTTCAATTCTCTCCGGGCATCAATCTTCGAGCAGTTTGGTTTTGAACAACCGCTGTCCGGCAAGCGAAGTGTAGAAGCCGAAAACCGCCAGGCCTATGAGCACGACGAATACAAATAAAGTGCTTCCGGCATACCAGCTTGAAAAGTCAGAGGTAATCGGATTCGCGCGACTAAAGGATTGAAAGAAGAAATACGAGTAAAGCGCAAGCACTCCGAAACGAGCGGTTGCGACTGTCATGGCGGTCGCTATCAAAAGCGGGCTAAGGAAGACAATCCATGGATCGCCGCTCGCAAATTCTAAATAGGGAATTGAAAAGATTAATCCCAGAGCGGGTATCGCCAACCATTTCTTTCGTAAGACGGTAAGCAGCAGCAAAAGCAAAAATGTAATGGCAATCGCATAGTTAATATGTTCGGCAAATATGAATAAGAAATGGGTCAACACCCCGCCCACTCCAGAAAGCGGCTCCGTGATGTTGGGGCTCCCCAGATGTGGAAGGCGGGCGATGCCTGACCATTGGCGCAGCAGAACACCCACATAATTGGCAGCCGTCCCACTAAGGCCCAAAAGCCCGCCAACCAGAATGTCCCTTCCGACCAGCGGATCGCGAAAGTCGCCGGCCATCAAGCGGCTCCAGGAAATTATCAACTCCGGCCAGCGCCGGCGGATAAACGGTTCGAGCGCGATGTAAAAAATCCACGGAAAAATAGAAAGGAGAAACGAAGTACCGGCAATTCGGGAAAAAATCCAAACTTCTCCGCCCAGCTCAGGAACGTGTTCCGCATCAATAAAGCTGAGCGAGCGTCATCGCCGAAAAGATAAACACGGCGAGTTTGGACGCGCCCTTGATATCGCCGCGTCCGGCCTTCAAATTGTATCGAGCGACTATCAGACCCGTTAACAACACACTGAAAACTCCGATGGCCATAAGTATATTTATGATATTGGTCGAGGCCGTCGGGCGCCCCCCGACTTGTCTCGTGGGCCTATACCAGGGAAAGACCACGTTGAAGTAAACGGGCCTTCCGTGAAAAGCGGCGGCTTCGATCCGCACAGGAATTTCTGGGTGGTCAACGTGCTTGCCTTCCCAGGCCTTTCTTTCATCGGCAAAAGATGGCGGCGTCCATTGCGATTCAGTTTCCCGGTAATTACGTATGTCCAGTCCTGCTTCGACGAACGGCGTTGCCCAATCGGTTTGGCTGTCTTGGGCGGTCTTTTCGTCAACTTGCGGCGGGACGGCTTCAAAATGGAGAAGACGACCACGAACGTCTAACGTGAGGCGCGTCATTCCGGAAACATCATTGGGCGGGTCCCAAAAATCTACTTCATGGCGGCCCTCCGAAACGAGATAACCGGGACTTGTTCGATACCAGAAATAGAGAGTAATGGGTTGTCCGGTCCGAATTCTTTCAAAACGGTTCGGTGAAGCGTCTTCTCGTTCTGCGTAGTCCAGATAACTTCTGCTGTTGCCGAACGAATAGGCCGTGTCTCTCGGCGCGTCTGCGTAACCGAGTTTATTCTTAATTTGATGAGCGCGTTCAGCTAGAACTTCAGGGGGTTTATCGAGCGGAATCCATTCGTGAAGCTTCACTTTGCCCGAAAAGAAAACGATGAACGCGAAGAGACCGACAACCGACGCCAGACAAGCAGTGGCGACGATTGGATTGAGCGCGCCTTTTTTCGGCGCGGCGGCCACCATCTCCGGGCTGGGCGTTTCGCCCGCAGCGATTGCCGCTTCGAGTGGATTCCCGCCCGGCAGCATCATTGCCACTTGCAACGCCGATGCTGGACGCTCGCGCGGATCCTTCTCGAGACAGCGGAGAATTACTTGCTCGACTACGGGGTCAATGTCTTTGACAACTTCCGATGGCGAGGTCGGCGTCGCGGTCTTGTGCTGGCGCAGCAGCTCGTTGATCGTGTTGCCGGCAAAGGCTTGCTTGCCAGTGAAGATTTCATAGAGCACCAACCCGAGCGAGTAGATGTCACTCTTCGTTGTTAACTCTTTGCCAGTGATTTGTTCGGGCGACATATAGGCGGGCGTCCCGGCAACGGCGCCTTCTTTCAACTCGCTCTCCAAACCGGCGATGCCGAAGTCCGTGAGTCTTGCCTTCCCGCGCCCGTCAATCATCACGTTGGCCGGCTTGAAATCTCGGTGCAGAATGCGCGCCTGGTGAACGGCGTGAAGTCCGCCGCAGAGCTGTCTGGCGGTTTCAAGCGCTTTATCGGGAGGAAGTCTGCCGATGCGACGCAGCAGCGACGACAGATCGTCGCCGTCGATAAACTCCATCGAAAGGAAATGCCAGCCGTCCACTTCTCCAATATCGAAAACTCGACAGACGTTCGGGTGCGAGACCTGGCGTGCCGTGCGCACTTCGCCGAAGAACCTTTCACGCGCCGCCTCGTCTTCAGCGAAATGTTCGGGCAAAAACTTCAGCGCAACTGTTTGATTAAGTTTGAGGTCTTCGGCTTTATAGACCTCGCCCATACCGCCCCGACCCAGTAAGCCCGTGATTCGGTAGCGCTCATTCAATACTGTTCCCGCCAGGAAACTACCTTCGCCGCGCGAACTGGTGGAAGTGGAGCGAGAGCTATTCGGAATCTTACTTTTTTCTTTCGGCGGAGGCTGGCGCACGGTGGGCTGCGTGGCTGGTTGCATGGTTGGCAACACCGCACCGCAGAACGGGCAGCGAACTTCGCTTCCGGTTAACTCGGCTGAGCAAACGGGACAGTGGTCCATCTTGCGGTCTTAATCCTCCAACAGATTTCTCTTGAACACCTTCTGTCCGCCCAGCGACGTGTAAAACGCATAGCCCGCCAACGCCGTCACCATAAACATCTCAAAGAGCGAAGTGCCTGCATACCATGCCGAGAAGTTCGTGGTGAATGGGAGGTTGTTCAGCCAGAAAAAAATTAAGATCGTGCCGGCAAACGCCAGCAGTCCGAATCTGATAAACACGAAGACGATCAAACTGAAAAGGATCATAACTACAACGGCAATAAGCGGTGACGCGACCAGAAAGGCCAGGAGCCCGAAGATCAATACTGGAACCGCTCCCGCCAGCCAATCGCGGCGCAGCAGCGCACGCAGCAACGTCAGCAGAAAAGTAAATGCGAGCGGGTCGAAAACTGCCCCACCCATGCTATGGAGAAAATCGCCGACGACAAAACGCATGCCGAGCAAAACCTGAAGCTCAACTGTCGCCGGCTCTGACGCGATCAGAGCGGGCAGCTTGGTGAGCAGCGTGAAGCAAAGCCCAACGAGGACGCCGACAAGTAAGTCCCGGCCAACCAGGGGGTCTGCAAATTTTCCGGTCAGCACCCGGCTCCAGGTGATCAGGCTGGTCGGCCAGCGCCGCCTGACGTAAGGCTCAAGTGCCATGTAAAGCACCCAGACCCTGGCGCTCAACCACAGCGCACTGCTTGTCCCATCAACCAAAAGGCGTAGCTCGTCGCCGGTCGGGACATGGCTTGCCGTGAGAAGCCAGAACAGCACGCGGCCGGCAAAGCTAAACAGAGCCAGTCTGAGCGCGCCCTGGCGGTCGCCTTTCCCCCGGCGGTAATTGCGCCAAGCCATTACAGCGGATCCAAACAAGACGCCAACGCTAAAGATGGCGGGGACAACGGGCTCAGTCTTTGGCACCTTATCGGGCTTCGTCCAGGGGCCGATGAATTTGAAAAAGACCAACCTGCCGTGGTAACCAGCGGCCTCGACGCGGAGCGGGATGTCCGGCATTTCTGCTACCGTACCCGTCCAGGCGGCGCGTGCATCGAAGGCGGATTCAGGGTTCCAAACGGCTTCGGCAGACGTGAAGCGTGACTGATCGATGCCGGCCAGGATAAAAAGCTTGTTCCAATCGGGGGCTGACGTTTCGCCCGACTTTGCTTCGTCAACCACCTGTGGCAGCCTGACGTAGAACTCACGTAACCGGCCGAGCGTGTCCAGCTTGACACCTCTCATCCCCGGCAGAAATGGCGGCGGATCATCGTCGTCTACAGTCCAGGTATAACGAAACTCGGTCGGTTGAAGCGGTTGAAGGTGGGCCGGACTCTCTCGATACCATAAGTAGACCGCACCGCCACGCCCGCTCTCAAGCTGTCCGGAGCGATCCGGCGCATTGTCCTTATCGCCATACTCTAGATAGTCTCTGTCGTAATCCAGCCCGTACGCCCTGTCGAAAGGGCGGTCTGGGTAGCCGAGTTGCGCGATTGTCTCGCGGCCCTTGCCGGCGAGGACTTCGGGCGAATGCTCGAACGGTATTCTCTCGATCAGATTGACCCGGCGACTCAAGAAGGCCAGCGCGACGAGGGCGGCAACGACCGCAATCAGGCAAGCGACCGCGATCGTCGGTCGCAAGCCAGTTTTTTGTCCAGCTGCAGCGACCATCTCCGGTGAAGGTGTTTCGCCCATCGCCAGCGCTGCCTGCAGCGGATCCCCACCAGGCAACGCCAGCGCCACTTGCAGCGCCGAGGTTGGCCGTTTCTGTGGGTCCTTCTCCAGACACCGAAGGATTACCTGCTCAACCAGAGGGTCAATGTCTTTAACAATTTCCGATGGCGTGGTCGGTGTGGCGGTCTTGTGCTTGCGCAGCAGTTCGTTGAGTGTGCTGCCTTCAAAGACCTGTTTGCCGGTGAAGATTTCATAGAGCACCAACCCGAGCGAGTAGATGTCACTCTTCGTTGTTAACTCTTTGCCAGTGATTTGTTCGGGCGACATGTAGGCGGGTGTTCCGGCAACGGCGCCTTCTTTCAACTCGCTCTCCAAACCGGCGATGCCGAAGTCCGTCAGTCTCGCCTTCCCTCGCCCGTCGATCATCACATTGGCAGGCTTGAAGTCTCGGTGCAAAACGCCCGCCTGGTGAACGGCGTGAAGTCCTCCGCAGAGTTGTCTGGCGGTTTCAAGCGCTTTATCGGGAGGAAGTCTGCCGATGCGACGCAACAGCGACGACAGATCGTCGCCGTCAATGAACTCCATCGAGAGGAAGTGTGAGCCGTCTACTTCACCGATGTCGAAGACTCGACAGACGTTTGGGTGTGAGACCTGGCGCGCCGTGCGGACTTCACCGAAGAACCTTTCGCGCGCCGCCATGTCTTCAGCGAAATGTTCGGGCAAAAACTTCAGCGCAACTGTTTGATTCAGTTTGAGGTCTTCGGCCTTATAGACCTCGCCCATTCCGCCTCTACCTAACAAACCGAGGACGCGATACCGCTCATTCAGGATTGTTCCCGCTATGAAGTTTCCTTCGTTGCGCGAGCCTGCAGAACTGGTATGAAGGCTTTTCGGAGTTTTGCTGTTTTCTTTCGGGGGCGGCTGACGCACTGTCGGCTGCGTGCCTGTCAACCCTGCGCCACAAGACGGGCAGTGGAGATTATTTTCAGTAACAGCGGCTGAGCAAACGGGGCATCTGTTCATCGAACGGGTAGTGTATAGACTTATCTGACAATTACATCAATAGTTTTGACGACGTGAAAGGTGAACGTGTTTATTTCAGCTTACGGGTAGCCACCGAACAACTGGCCTTCAGCTGCGGCGCGCGATCAGCATCCAAGCCCGGAAGAAAGAGATTACTTGAGAAGGATGCTATCGCGCCGTCTTTTGTGTAAATGGTCATCAGCCGCTAACCAGATAAGGTTGGCTAGGAGAAAAGATGCTGCAAGGCTTTGTTTTATGAAAGGGTGTCAAGTGACATGTGGTTTTTCTTTGCTCCGCCGCATCAAGTTAGTTGCGAAACACGCTCCCGCCGCTCGCGTCCAACGATTTGTTGGGCGGCTTTCAGGTGATGTCGAATTGGCCAGATTTTGGATAGTGCGCCCGAATCTCGGAAAGCACCTTATCGTATGCGTTGGCAAGGCGCTCTCTGTCGGCGTCAGAATAACCACCCAGGAGTTCTTCAATACGCCTCTTATCTCCGCGCATTTGCTCCAGCACGACTTCGAGTTTCGAATGAATTTCAGCGGTAGACTCACGTCTCCGAATCGGCAAGGCAAGATTATCCCACCAGAAACTCTCGGGACAGAACGAACCGGACTGCCAAATGGGCTCCATGTGAGGCCACAAATGTTGAAAGACCCAATGGACGCCTTCAACGGTCCCGGTAATTGTTGCAACATGCCCGCAGACTTTAAGGACTCTGCTGAACAGTGCCTGTGGCTTCGTTCGGCCGTGGAGATAGCAGCGCTGTCCGGCGTCGGACACCCGCTTCTGGCACTGCTTCCCGTCCTTGGTTTTGGCTCCGCAAATGGGCATAAGGTTTTGCCTCCGCAAATGGGCCTAAACTATTGAATCTGTTTTAGTGCTGGAGCGCGTCGTTGCCGGCGCGCGATCAGCATTCAAGCTGAAGGAAAGAAGTTACTTGAGAAGCATGCTATCGCGCCGTCAGCTGCAAGGCCTGGTTATGCCGCCCGCGCGGATAAACCACATACCGCCGGATTTAGACCTCCGACGGTATGATTCAACGCGGGAATACCCTACTTTAGGCCTGCTCCTCGTCTTTGATAGCAGCCTTCGCTTTCTCCGCTAACTCGGGGGGCACCTCTTCCATACCGTGCACCGTGCGGGCATGCTCGGCGACTTGCCCCATCACCTCTTCATCCGTCTCGCCGCGGGCCACGAAATCGCATTCCGGCCCGACATCCTTGCAACTCATTCTTCTTGCCATTGTCTCTCCTCCGCTGAAAAGAAATATAAGGTTAGAACTTCGCCGAAGAATAGACCCACACAACCCAAAGTTACAACTGATTAGCGTTGGAACTGGCACAGCGAAGCGGCATAACGACGGCCTTCAGCTGCGGCGCGCGATCAGCCTTCACGGTGAAGGAAAGAAGTTACTTGAGAAACACGCTATCGCGCCGTCAGCTGCCAAGCTTTGTTAGCTGGCGCGCCGAAGAGCACTAATCGCCTTCTTGTGACCTTGGTTTGCCGCTTTCTTGAGCCAGAGCCGAGCATTGCGCCTATTCGGTCGCACACCTTCCCCATCAAGATAAGCCATCCCAAGATTGTATTGAGCGATGGCGCTCCCGTTTTGAGCAGCCTTCCGCGTCCACTCAATTCCCTTCGCAAGGTTCCGCTTCGTTCCTAGACCTTCAAGGTAATTGACTCCTAAGTTGCATTGCGCCCCGTCGTGTCCTAACGCGGCAGCCTTTTTGTAGAATAAAAGGGCTTTCTTAAGATCCTCGGCTCCATTGCCTTTGTCATAGGAAACTCCTAGATTGAACAAGGCTTCTTCGTGATGGTATTTGGCGGCTTGCTGATACCAGAAGATAGCCTGCAGCCTATTTTTCTTCACGCCTAGTCCAAGGCCGTAGCAATAGCCGACCAGATTCTGAGCATGAATTTCTCCGCGG
>JANNJZ010000405.1:0-44064 GCA_031396065.1 Pyrinomonadaceae bacterium
GAGAGCAGCAATATCGTTGAATACGAAACGGCGGCGAGGTATGCCTACGATTGTGGCCGCGAAGACTTCGTCGATTGTTTGTTAACGATGTCAGAAGTGGAGTGGGAGCACGAAAAATATTTTCGCTCGCGCGTCCTGCTACATCCACTGGGCCGCCGGCTCACCCTTTGGCCGGCGCCACCACCGAAGGAAGAGATTCGCAGGTCGTTTGAGCAGGACGCGGAAAAACTTGAACTGGCCTGCTGATAGCCACAATTTAGTAGTCAATCGCGCTTAAAGTCACGACTAAAGCGAAGTCGTGCTGGAACTGCCCCCTCGCCGCGTGGTAATATCCCGACACGTTATTTAATCGGAGTCAGTTCAAAACTAATATCGTTGTTCCAGGGGCAGCAGAAGTATCGAGCCATGTGGATTAAGCAAACCTTACATCATCGCCCGCTCGACAGCCGCTCGAACCTTTTCGCTGACTAGCGGCCCTCCCTTCCAAATCTTTCGCCACACGGCCGAAGAGTCCCAGGCCTTCGTGGCTAAACTTTTCATCAAGACGTCTTCTCTTCAATGCCTGGTTTTCACAGGCCAAGGTTTTCTCAAAGGAGGCACACATGTCCAGCAGCACAATGGCACCGCCGAAACGTCCCCAGATTAACACTGCTCTACCCGGTCCAAAGGGCGCCGAGATCATTGCGGCCGACGCTCAGTTTGTTACCCCGTCTTATCCGCGACCATCTTTCAAACTTGTAGCCGAGCGCGCGCAAGGCGTTTGGGTTGAAGATGTCGACGGCAATATTTTTCTCGATTGCAATGCCGGAGTGGCGGTCTGTTCGACGGGCCACTGTCACCCGGAAGTAGTCAAGGCGATTCAGGACCAGGCGGCACAACTAATCCATATGTGCGGCACCGATTATTACTACCGCCACATGCCCGCGCTCGCAATGAAACTGGACGAGATTGTTCCGGTTCCCTCGCCAACTCGTACGCACTTCGCTAATAGCGGTACCGAAGCCGTTGAGACGGCTTTGAAGCTGGCGATGCACGCGACCGGCCGCGAGAAGTTCATCGCGTTTTTCAATAGTTTTCACGGTCGCACCATGGGTTCGCTTTCGTTGACCTCCTCCAAGGCAGCGCAGCGACTCGGGTTTAAGCGCCAGGTACTTGACGTGGTCCACCTCCCCTATCCGAACGAATTTCGGAATCCTTTCCGCGCTGAAGACTGCGGCGACGGCGGCGCGAGTCAGGGTGCGCTCAATTGGATCGAGGAACGGCTCTTCAAAACCACCACACCACCGGATGAAGTTGCGGCAATCGTGGTTGAAGCTGTGCAGGGCGAGGGTGGATATGTGCCGGCCCCGCAGGGTTTTCTACAGGGACTCCGCCGCATCTGCGATGAACACGGCATCCTTTTGATTGTCGACGAAGTGCAATCGGGAATGGGCCGCACCGGCAAGATGTTTGCCTCGGACCATTACGAAGTGAAGCCGGATATCGTTTGTATCGCCAAGGGAATTGGATCGGGTTTACCAATTGGCGCCTGCGTCGCGCGCGCCAATTTGATGGACTGGAAGCCGGGCGCTCATGCTTCAACCTTTGGCGGGAATCCGGTTTGTATCGCCGCTGCCTTGAAAACTATTGAGTTGCTCGAAGGTGGGTTGGTCCAAAACAGCGCGGAGGTTGGCGCTTACCTGAAGGCAGGTCTCGAACGGCTGCAAAAGAAGTATGACTGCATTGGCGACGTGCGGGGTATGGGGATGATGATCGGGGTCGAGTTTGTAGAGGATCGCACTTTCAACAAAGCCGCCCCTGACCTTCGTGACCGAGTTGAGATTGCCTGCTTCGAACGAGGACTGATCATTCTCGGCGCCGGCGCGAATACGATTCGCTGGTCGCCGCCATTGATTCTGACCAGGGACAACGTCGATGTAGCGCTTGAGATCTTCGATGAGGCGATTGCGGCCTCACTCTAAGGGTTCAAACCGCCAAGCCGCAAACGGCGCCAAGTAATCAATCTGGCCAGGACTACGGCTCAATTGAGCCCGACCTTGTTCACTTGTACTCTTGGCGCACCTAGCGCACTTGGCGGCTTGGCGGTTCTGGTTTCAATATCGCTGAGGTGCGCCGCGAACGCACCGAACGGTGTCGCGGGCAATCAGTAATTCTTCATCAGTTGGGATGACATATGCGGCGACTCGTGAATCGTCTTTTGTGATCAGCCCCTCCTGTCCTCCGTAATGTGCAGAATTTCGCTCCGGATCCAATTCAACTCCGATCCATTCGAGTCCGTTACAGATCATCGTGCGTATTTCAGCGGAGCCCTCCCCGATTCCACCGGTAAAAACTATCGCTTCTGCTCCACCCATGGCGGCGAGATAGGCACCTATGTATTTGCGTGCCCGGTAGCAAAATATTTCGATCGCTAAGCGAGCGCGACGGTCGTTGTTTTCGCGCGCCTCGGCCAATAACTCTCGCATATCATTGGTCAGTCCTGAGATGCCCAGCAGACCCGACTGCTTGTTGAGCAGGGTTTCTACGTCATGCGAACTCAAACCTTCCTTGGCCGCCACGAAATCTAAGATCGCCGGATCAAGATCGCCCGAACGCGAGCCCATCACCAAACCTTCAAGTGGTGTAAAACCCATGGAAGTGTCTACCGAATTTCCCTCACGAATTGCGGCGATCGAACAGCCGTTGCCGAGATGGAGCGTGATGACGTTAGTTTCCTCGCGTGCTATTCCTCGAAGCTGACGATAACGATAAGCCACGTAGCGATGCGACGTTCCGTGGAATCCATAGCGGCGGATCCGATAACGGCGGTAGAGTTGGTAAGGGATGGCGTAGAGGTAAGCATAGTCGGGTAGTGTCTGATGAAAGGCGGTATCGAATACGGCAACTCCCGGCAGGCCATTGCCAAACACTTCCCGGGCTGCCTGGATACCTTTAATGCTCGTCGGATTATGCAACGGGGCGAGATCGATGCAATCCTCGATGCCGCGAAGCACTTCATCGGTGATCACAACAGAATGGGTGAACCGCTCGCCCCCATGCACCACTCGATGGCCGACAGCGTGGATATCGGCAATACTCCGGATGTCATCTACTCCTGACTCCTCGGAACAGGCCCAACGAATCACTAGTTCGACAGCTGCACGTGTATCGCGCAATGCCGCGGTCGAGCGTTCGGGTTCATGACCGGTCGCTTCGAGCGTCACTAGTGCTTCACCACCGATGCGCTCAATGTTTCCGCGTGCCAGCCGTCGATCGGAATTGTTGGCTATCTGCTCAAGGTCGGTAGCAATAAGCTGAAACTTTACCGATGAGCTGCCGCAGTTTAGGATCAAAACGTTCATAAGTTTGGTGCTTCGTACCTTGACCTTATTGTTTTCGGATTTGCAAGACTGTGGCACCAGTAGTCCGCCCAGCGGACGGCTGAGCCGGCCGTCTCGAAATGTCCGCGAGTTCTAGTTTCCAAGTTTCTGGGCGATCTCGCTCATGCGCGCTCGGAGCCGGTCCACGTCAACCGTCATGAACTGGCCATCCCGATAGATTTCCCTTCCCGCTACTACGGTTAAGCTAACATCGCGACCAGAGGATGAAAAGATGAGAGTGGCTGCCGGATCGTACAACGGAACCTGATGGACACCCTCAAGTGACACAACAGCAAAATCGGCCTGCAAGCCTGCTCTCAATTCTCCAACCTGGTCTTCGAGACCCACCGCTCGCGCGCCTCCGATGGTGGCGATCCGCAACATCTCGTCGCTATTTAGCCGAGGGACATTGGCAGTAACTGCCGATCTTGAGATCAGCAACGCAAATCGAGCCTCTTCTAAAAGGTCACAAGTGTTGTTGCTGGCAACTGAGTCGCTACCAAGGCCCAGGTCGATCCCGTGGTCGAGCAGTTTACCGAGCGGCGCAAAACCGTGACCGAGTTTCGCGTTTGATTTGGGACAATGGGCCACCCTGGCTTCTGTCTGCTTCAGCTTGTCAATATCCGTCTCGTCAACATGGACACAGTGGGCTAACAACGGTCGGGTCTGGAGTACACCGTGGTCGTTGAGGTATTGAATCGGCGAAACTCCTGGCGCTTGCCATTCGATGTTCCGATTGCGAAGGCCATCAGCAAAAGGGCCCCGGCCATCTCGGATTAGAGAAACTTCCATTTCGGTCTCCGCTGCATGCATCATGAGCGGCAAATTCTCATCGAGAGCGAATCTGGAAATCATTTCAAGTTGAGAGCCGCAAACAGAGTAGGGTGCGTGTGGGGACACGCCACATGTTAGGAGGGTCGTTTCCTGCTCTCGCAGCCGGGCGACCGTGGCCTTAAGCTTTTCAAAATTCTCCTGGGCTAGCCGTGGATCCGGTCCAAAAGATTCCTGAAAAACAATCCCGCGCAATCCCACATCTCTGAGCGCCTTCATGCTCTCGACCGCTGAGCTGCTGGCATCGGCAAAACACGTGACGCCGGATCGAGCCGCTTCACACGCTCCCCAGGCGGCTGACACGTAAAGGTCATCGGAAGTCATTCGTTCCAGCCGGGCGGTTGTTAGTTTTCTCAACCAGGCAAAGAAATTCAGTTCTTCATCTTCAAGAAAGCCGCGCATGGCGGTTAGTTCGAGATGCGAGTGGGCGTTGACTAACCCGGGAATGATCGCCGACTCTCGGCAGTCCTGCACCGTCGCCAGCGGAAACTGGCCGGCAAGATTTTCCCGAGTGCCTACCGATACGATCTGCTGCCCTTCGACTGCGATTGCGCCGTCAGCAATCGCGGGCGATGAGATCGGCAAAACCCAGCGGGCACAGTAAAGAGTAGTCATCGCTGGAACGGGAAGCTTAATGAGATCACACGTCCACTAATCAAAGCTCACTTCGAACTCGCCGGCTGAACAGTTGTGGGTTGCACGGGCCCCTTCAGTTTGCGGTATCGGTCCATTATGGAAACTACGTAAGCGCGGGTTGATGGTATGTCGATTCTGTTAATGAATTCAGCGGCTGTCAGTGGCTGCGTGCCTGCGGCAACCTTGTTCCACTCCGTCGCCCTGCTGGGGCCGGCATTGTAGCCCGCAATCATCCGCGGCTCAGGATCCGCAATGTCGCGGTATTGCCCGTTAATCTTCTCCAGATACCAACACCCAACTTGAATATTTCGCTCCGGATCTTTCAACAGACTCGCCGGGTCCTGCCCCATCTGTCTTCCGAGTTCCCGCATGCCCGTTTCGGCGGCCCATTCCCGACCAACTGCTGGAGTGATCTGCATCAATCCAATCTCGCCGTCGTGGCCAATTTTCCAGGGACGAAAATAGGTTTCCTCGTTGATGATGCTCCAAATAAGATCCGGATCGAGACGATAAACAGCCGCCTGACGTGCGATCAAGCTGTCGAATCTATGAATCCAGTACTGGTTGAAAAGATAAGTACCGAGTGCGATTGTGAGGATAATGAGGCTGGCCGCAAAAAAACGTTTCATGAAAGCCAAGCAATAGAAAATGGGAAAGTGGGGTAAAGGGAAACGGGGAATGGTTAACCAAAGACCTGCGCAAGTTCTCCCCCTTTTTTTACCCGTTAACCATTAACCCTTACCCCTTTTGTTTACCTAGTTTCGTCGTTTCAGTTGGGCCCAGTAGTTTGCAGCGGAACATGAACCATCCACGCCTTCATAACGGGAAAGTAAAGCCCGCTCATCGAGAACATGTCCTTGCAACCAGATCTCCGCTTCCAGCGTGACTCCAGGAGCCAATGCGTCTCCTCGAAGAGCGCGCTGATTAACCAGGATCTCGAGGTTCATTTTCTCGAGATCGAGATTGATCCAATAGAGATCGCTTCCCGACAGCGGGTTTTTAAGTGGCTTGAAGGCGATGACGCGGCCTGAGAGGCTCCAATCATTTTCGTGAGCGGCACGTGAGGGGGCGGCCTTATCAAGAGGCATCCATCTTGTTTTCGCCGGTGCATTGCGCACCCGCGCACGATAAGCTAACCCGCAAAGACCGACGTGAAGCTCCTGCGCGCGAAAGCCGCCTGGTCCAACCTCGGTTAGGTTTTGGAGTTCAAATAGAACTTCACAATCCGTACCTTCGCGAAAACCGTGGACCACTGCCTCGCCTTCTTCGTCATACTCGGTCAAAGCCCACGGACTAATTGTTTGAATATGACGAGCTCGGAAGCCAGGGCGGCAATCGGCGTAGAAAACGTCCCCGCTGCCTGACTCATACAGCACCGTCCAGACTTCTAACCCTTCACCTAACTTCCAGCAACGGCCATGGAGGACGGCGCCGCGACGATTGAGTTGCGTAGCCTCACCCTGATCGCCTGCGCGCTCGGCGAGATAGTTGAAAGCCTTCTCGCTCGGTACTTCCAATCCGATGGTTTCAAATGTGGCGTTCATAAATGCAGCAATAAGAAGCTGGGGCGTTGGCTCAGCGTTTTCCGGCCCGTTTTTTGGGTCGTTCCTCGGTCACTGCCAGATCTGTCCTAACTTCATCGCGCAATGCGCGCGTGCGCATACCTCGAATAATTCTTTCGGGTCCGTGAGTTGGCCTAACTCCTGAACGAACCATCTCCGCGAAGAGATCTACATCGTAGTCCACTTCCCGAGACATCTCCTCGCGAATTGTATGCAAGACCTCAAGAAACTTTGGTCGCCGATACATCAGTAGCTTCGATTTGTTATTTGTTACCTTCAACTCTCTTAACTCGCCTTTTCGGTCGCCTCAGAAACGAGAAATTCGGGGGTCACGATCATTGGAACGTAAAAGCCTGCGGCGGTATTAAAGAGACGGACCCGCGCCTGGCGGCGAACGTTTGCCAGATGACCGAAGTTCCACGTAACAAGATAGTCAATCTTATGATAAGACGCTAACGCCACATGCAACGCATCGGCGATGTATTTGCGGTGGAAGATTCCCCGCGAAACATAACCATCCGCCAGTATCGACACCTCTTCGGTAAGTTCAACCTGTTCCAATGATGAAATCAAGTTCAAATAGGCTGCGCGATGCGGCTCGGCAACGCGCTCCAGCTCCCGCGAAACCAAGGGGGAAACCACTGCCCGGTAGTCTGGCATCTCGTGTTCCCACCAACGGATAGTGAGGTCACGACGAAACGGCTCACCATTATCCAGATAGGCGCCGATGACCGAGGTTTCAAGATAGAGACTTTGCTTCATTTATTTAAACACTCACATCGGCCTTGGGCTAGAGTCAATCTTTTCGGTTTTGATTATGGGCTCCAGCCTTATCACGCCATGTGGAAAATCGAAAGAGACACGAAAGTGGCGCAAAAAATTAGCGCCCAGAATTCCATTTTGGGTGAAGCCGGCGGTTTCGTTCACTGGCTCAAGATCAAGCACTGCGGCGCTAATTTTTTCCCGCGCAAACGTCCCCAGCAACACTCTCGGCAACAACACTGTCTTCACGTCTTCTGCTATCCCGGCAGCACCAAAAACTCGCATTCGCGTGGGCTGGAGATAAGCTCCCAAGTCTTCCTGCTCAGCTAGTTTTTCAGAAACAACCGAAACGCTGGCGCCCGTATCAATTATGAAATTCTGAGGCTTCTCAATGCCTTCAACCCGAACCTCGCCGCTGATAAAACCACTCGCAGTGGTGCGCACCGGAATTTCAATCGCTCCGCCTGGTAATGACGGCACCTCATCACTTTTCCATGTTTTCGCAGTCGGATCAGATTCCATTGAGTTAACCGGCCGTCGCAAGCTAAAGGTATTAGTGCCATAATCTACCGAAGCTATGAACCTGGAAATCACGGATAAGCCGAGGTAACCATCAACCGGATTATCGTCGTCAAAAAAGTGGCGAATATAGACCGGCACGCTGTCGATCTTTACTTCCCCAACCTCCAAAGAAGAAAGAAAACCGTAGACGATTTCAAACTTTCCTCCACCACCTACTGCGCGGGCCAAGCCCCCGCGAGCCACTGGGCGCAACCCCAGCTTCTTTGCTGTCTCCTCCGAGATCACAGACATCCCCGACCCTGTATCCAGAACGAACCGCAACAACTCCCTTCCACCATTGATCCGTACTTTGAGTACTGGACGTCCATCAAGGGGATCGAAGGAAATGTCAGTCTTGTTTCGGCCAGTCAGCTCATAGAGTTTGCTCTGTCGTCCCAGGTAACGGAGGAAGTCAATTAGTCCGCGGATACGGTTACGTCGATCGGCATCCGTCTTTGGCGCAATCAACAAGAACCTCTCGTAAGAATCGGCCGCCTCCCTGTACTTGTCGCTCCGGGCGCTGGCCTGCCCAAGATTGAAAATGTAATCAGGCTCTTCGGGGTCGAGGTCCACTGCTCGCCGGAGGCCCTTCATTGCGGAATCGAGCCGGTTCTCATAAAAATCAACCATCGCAAGTCCGGCGATTGCGAGCGACTCATTTTCCTGGAGGCTGAGTGAAGTTCGAAATTCTTCGACTGAATTGCGGAAGTCACCCGAAGCCAGAACGGCGGTGCCCATCAAGGCGTGTGCTCGTGAAGAGAGCGGGTCAGTCAATACGACCCTCGCCGCGTGATCGTAAGCGTCCTGGAGTAGCCGCTGTTTCAGGAGCGCGTAACTCAGTCCCAGTCGGGCCGACTTGTCATGTGAGTCTTTCGCGAGGAGTTCGCGAAACATCTTCTCGGCGGTTTCATATTCACCGTCACGGAGCGCCCTGTCGGCGCGACGAAGAGCTTTATTGTCTCCCGGCGTAGCTGCAAAGGACGGTGCTGATCCTACAACCCACATGAACCCTATGGCCCCGGCAATGATCGCAACCGCCAGCTTACCAACGAATGTTCGCACTTTAGGAAATTGCATACTTCAGGTTTTCATTTAGTTGCCGTTGTTCCAAATGGGAGACCAGCTAATCTCTGCGAAGCTTATTATTTGAGCACCTCTCCTGTTTTCATTGACCAGAGAACCAGATCGAGTTCATCAAAGTCAATCCCGATATCACGAGCAAAACACTTTAGTCGTTCTTCGGTTTCCAAATATTGTGTTCGGTTGCCTGGCGGTTTTGCAGTATCAACCACTTCTAGATCGTGTAGGCAATTCATCACGTGCTTATCAAGAATAGCGTAGCCACGGAGTCCGATGTTTCGCAGGAAATGACTCGACTCTTTGTAGCCCAGTCCCTTCACCAGCTTTTCCTGGGCCAGCCAGTCACGTCGTTCAATGGGATTCGCAAAACTCTTCAGCTTAGTGCGTAAGGCCATATCGCAATGTTCTCGCAAATAGCTTCGCGTGACGACGATATAGCCTGGACGCTCAACTGGAAAGCGGTGAGCCCCAGCTTCCTTAATGGCCAACGTCATCTCTTCCCGTTCGCCTTCCATCAGCAGGGGTCTAATTGCTTCGACGGCACTCAGGCCCATGCGCGCGGAAGCGCCGGCAGTAAAGATACAGTAGACTAATTCTTCCCAGAGTCGCTCGTCGGATCCCTTGCGCCAAACCTCGCGAAACTCTCCCAGCCGTTTTCGAATTTCCTTCTTCCGCGCCCTGTGCGTGGCACGTATGCTTTCAACAACAACGAGTTCGCGATTAGGTCTCACTAGAATGTCAATGCGGAGATTCTAGGTTTGCGCTTCTCGCATTGTCAACGAAATAGAATTTGTATTCTTTGTGCGTTAAGGCGCTTAGCTTCATTTAACGTGGCGCATCCAAGCGAATGCAAACAGCATCAAAGAAACCACTCCTCAGTTCGACCGCTGAAGCACGTGTTAATATGTTTTGGTCGCTCGCGCGTCGAGAGATAGAAGGGTACAAGGTATGGAAAACAATCTCAGGCTATTACGTTTTTTCTCTGCTGCACTTCTTTTGTTGACAGTGCCAGACATTCCCTCTGCTCAACAACCAACTCAAACGCCGGTACCCGCCATACAAGTCACGCTTCCACGGGAAAGTTTATACAATCAGCAATCTGCAGCACCCCTAACTCAAGCCGCAAATAATGGGGAGATGGCACCGATTTATGGCGTCCAAGGCGTCCTGATCGAAACCCTGGACGGCAAGACTGTTTCAGCGCAGGCGGTGGAGCATGGGTTTAATCCTGCTTCGGCTATCAAGCTTGCTACGGCACTCGTTGCGTTGCAAACGTTTGGGGCTGAGCATCGATTCGCGAGCGGGTTTTGGACGGATGGCTCGTTCGATAAAGCCAGTGGCCAAATACTGGGGAACCTTTATGTGACTGGTCGCGATCCGTCCTTTCATTATGAACACGCCATGATGGTCGCCAGGCAGCTGAATAGTTTAGGAATACGCAGAGTGACCGGCGACCTGATCGTTGCCCCTGGATTTACAATGAACTTCGGGGCTTCGGTGCAAAGATCGGGAGAAGCACTTTACGACACGCTCGATGCAACGCTGAGATCAGGCGAAGCCACTCGGGCATGGACCTACGAGCGTACAGCTTTGGGTGATCAGTCGAGTCTGGTGACTGTTCCGACTGTTGCGGTGATGGGGGACGTTCGCGTCGATTCGGTAGCACCGGGCGCTCGACTTTTGCTAACACACAATTCCAGCAAGCTCACTGACATCTTAAAAGTCTTACTATGCTATTCGAATAATTTCATGGCGGAGCGCATAGGTGACAGTCTTGGCGGAACCCAGGCAGTGCAGAGCCGCCTGATTAATTCGCTCGCGCTTCCGCCTGTCGAAGTGCAGCTTGCGTCACTTAGTGGCTTGGGAGTAAATCGCGTTACCCCGCGCGCTATGATGAGAATTTTCAGAGAGTTGCGGATACAACTTCAAAAGAACAAGCTGTCACCGGCCGATATCATGCCCGTTGCCGGAATCGATCCAGGCACGCTGGAAGATCGCTTTACAGATCCTGGATGGAAAGGCAGCGTAATTGCCAAAACAGGCACCCTCGTTAGAACCGATGGAGGCGCCAGTTCGCTGGTCGGTCAGATGCGAACCGCTAATGGAGATGTACTCCTCTTCGTCATCATGAACCAGCGCGGGAATGTGGTCAGGTTTCGAGAAAATCAGGACTACCTCGTGATGCAGGTACAAAATAGTCGCGGAGGGCCAAAAGCTTTTAAGTACAGCCCGCTGGCATTAACGATGAGACTCGCCAACACTGAAAGCGTCACCGGATCGGCAGGTGGCGAATTCGAACCCAATACAAAAGCTGTGACGAGTTCTCCCTGAAATAAACGACACTGCCTCAGCAGAGCGCCCCGCCGATCCTTTTGGGATAAGCGGGGCGCTTTAACGTCCAACCTCGCGCGCGGTGTGCGGCACCTCGCACGAAATGGACGATACTTGTGTGCTCAAGCCCAATTCGCTTCAAGGAGAAGGCTGCTCTTATCTATAGTTCGAAACACCTCCACCTTTCCGATTCGACAATCAGTTAGATCAATCTCTCAGTGGGATGAAGTCGCTGAACTGATGCGACCCTTGAATAAGAAGCCCGCTACCGTCGTAGTCACTTAAGGTAACGAGTTGTGCGTTACGCTAATCGAACAACTTCGTAAAAGGTGGGATTTCATTGACATCGTGCAGCGGCATCCATGTTGCTGACTGGAGGCCGCCAGGGTCTCACCGGACCTTAGAGTGTTCGCAAGTTGGAGGATCAATGGACATCGATAGCAGAGTTGCAAGTAAACAAAAAATAAAGAGTGACCGTGGGTTCACCCTCGTTCAAGTGTTAATCACGGTTTGCTTGATCGCGATCGTGTCCACCTTTGGGGTAATGGGAATCGCTTCGGCCCGGGCCTCGCTCCGGCTTAGTAGTTCGACGCGTGAGCTGGCCGGATATCTGGAAAAGGCCCGATCAAACGCCATTCGACGAAACGATACTGCGACTGTGAACATCATCAATGCCAATAGTTATGCCGTGACAATGGACTCCGATGGGGACGGAACGATCGAAACTCGCACGATTACGCTTCAGGATGGCGTCACTTTTGACAACGGAGCGATAGGAGTTTCCGCTGTATTCGATTGGCGGGGTCGAGTTCCAAATCAACTTGGAATTGTACTGAACAACAACCGCGGCGTTAGCAGCAGCATAAATGTCTCAGGTGCGGGAGATGTCACTTTGGATAATGAAATTTTTCAAGATAGTGCCATCGGAGAAGTCACCCTGAATTCAGATGTTCCCGCAGCGGTTGCTTCCCCGTCAGCAGGCAGCTCGCCAAACAGCAACCCAACTGCAACTCCAACTCCATCGCCTAGCGTCACTCCTACGCCGACACCCACGTCAACTCCTACCCCCACTCCTCTACCGATTCCGACGGCGACGCCGATTCCGACTCCTACCCTTACTCCGACCCCCACGCCGATGCCAACGCCGACACCGTACCCGACTCCCACACCTACGTCGACGCCAACGCCCATCCCCTGTTCGATTACAGCCCCGTCCAGTTTGAGTTTTGCAAGGAATGCAAGCCCAAAGACCTTTTCAATCACTGTGGCGAACGGAAACAGTAGTGTGATTACTGCCTCAGGCTCTGGAAAGATCTCCGGGATATCGCCAGCAAGTACAACAGTCACTGGGGGAGGAACCATTCTTTACACCGTCGCCTATGGAAATGGTAACGGCAGCGGAGTCATCACGCTCGCTTCCACCTGTGGCAATAAAACCATTCCGGTAACAATTAACTGACCAGGCCGAGGGTTTAACGCAAATGGAATTAGATACTGTCAACTTCAACAAAAAGTCCACGGCGAAAGATCCACGGCATGGCCAGCCGGGCTTTACACTAATGGAAACTGCCGTATCACTCCTCGTGATGATGGTGGTCGGACTGGGCGCGGCTTCACTCTTCGTCTTTGCCCTGGGCACGAACACCAGAGCTCGCGACCGTGAGTTGTCGATGGCTGTAGCGCAACAACAGATGGAGCGGCTACGCAACACCCGATTTAAGAATCTGAACACAACTCTGACGGCAACAGGAGGGGCGAACAAGACCGTTACAAGCGCCGGACGTTCGTATTCAGTCGTAACTACCATTGCCGACACGGTCGTGGGAGACTCAACCCAAAAGACCATCACCATCCAAGTCACGCCGATGGGCGGCGTTAATAGCGCTGGATTAACCGAAATTCAGCGCATCTTCGGTGGCGTAACGCTGGTCACACAACGATCCACCAGCGCCCTCGGCACCAACTAGTGACTTTTCCCACTCGTCGCCACCGAAAGGGGTGGGCATTCTCTTGAAGGAACTAACACTCATGCTTAACCGGAGAGAAGCGAAAAGAGACCCCGACCGGGGATTCTCGCTACTTGAACTCTTGATTGCCATGGCGATCACGCTCGTCATAATGAGTGGTGCCAGCACCCTCCTTGCGACGTCGTTCAGGATTCGCAGTCGGGAGAACGCCCGGACTGATTCCATCGCGGACGTTCAAAGAGGGCTAAATATTATGGCCCGTGAGGTTGCGATCGGTGGTTACGGATTCGACCCATCCGGCAATGGGCTGGTGACGGGAGACTGTGATGATTCCAGCCTTCGTGTCCGATCGAATTTGAATCGATACAGCAACGGTTCAACGACCATTGAAAGTGCAAACGAGGATGTTAAATATCTCATCGATACCACTAACGGCCAGAACTATCTGGTTCGTTTCGACAGGTTCGCGACAGGGTCTCAAGCGACCGTACTCGCAAACCGAGTCGACAACCTCGATATCATCTATTGGGGTCCAGCAAATACAGCCCTCGATGTCAGTGCCGATCCTTCTCAGGTAGTCAACGCAGTCGGTGTGCGGATCACAGTTAGCGTTGACCTTCTCGCTGTGGGCACCCCGGGTTCACCAGGTTACCAGCCAGCAACCACCATGGAACTTTCGTCTGACGTCACGCTTCGAAACAAGAGCGAGAACCTAGTGACCTATTAAGTCAAATCAAATTTGAGGAAAAGCATGAAGACAGAAATGCAATGTGATTCGCGCCAGGTAGATCGTAAAGGCGAACGCGGGGCGGCGTTACTTACGGTCCTCCTGATTTCGATCCTTATTTTGGCGGCAGGTATGGCTCTGGTAACGACAACTTCCTTGTCCACAACAACCTCCATCGATTCCACAGCTGAAATGCAAGCTTACTCCGCTGCGGAAGCCGGTCTTGAAAGAACTCTAAATGTTTTGCGAGGAAACGTTGCCCCTACCGGGACGCTACCCGGCACAGTAATGAACTTTAGAAACGCTGCGAATCCGGCCACATCAAACAAGCTCACCGATGGTCTGGCAAGTGGGACTTCTGCCTCCGCACGGTTGTCGGGTTGGCTCAGCTACTCCTACCAGAACCCCTCGGTAACAAATGATTGGCGAGTACCTCTCACCTCTTCTTATGCTGCGTTAACGGGCATAGCCTTCAAGATCTGGGTTAGTGATCCCGACGATCCAGGTCCAATTGCGGCAAGGAAGATTACGACGGATCCGCTGTACCAGCCCTCGCGGCTCCTTATTCAGTCTGAGGGTTACGGTCCAAAAGGGGCAATCAAACGACTGGAGATGATTGTAAAGCGATCCGCCTTCGACCTAGTGACTCCGGGAACCATTACGCTGGCAGGCGGATCCTCAATAGGCCTGGCGCTCGGCAGTTCCGCGGCCAACTGCTACTCGGGTGCGGACCACGCGAGCATTCCCGGCCCAGGTATACCTGCTGTGGCCGTTTCTCCTGTGAATCTGACGGCAGCTCAGACTGCTATTAATGACCTAAACAATGATCCGGGTTCGACGGCCCCGGACCCCTGCCCTGCGAGTTCTCAGCTTCAACCCTGTGCGGCGGCGGCGCTCACATCCTCCAACACTCCGAGCTTTCTGGAATCCGCCGACGCAGCGCGAACTTTTCTCAATATCATGCGGGCGCAGGCTACTGAAATGGGGCGGCTGTTCTCTACAAAGGCCCAGGCCATTGCCGCTGGTGGTCTTGGCACTACATCGGCTCCAAAATTCACGTTCATCGATAATTATGGGACGAGCACCACTCCCGGCCCGACAGTCGATCTTGGTTCCAACCATCAGGGCACCGGTTTGCTGATCGTGACGGGAAACATCGAGACAAACGGCAATACCGATTTTGAGGGTGTGATTCTGGTGCTGGGCAAGGGAACAATCTCCAGAAGCGGTGGAGGAAACGGAAGGATCAGCGGCACGATCATAATTGCCAAGTTCGATCCGTATGGTGCCGCAAGTGACCCTTTCGGTACGCCCGCATTCTCAATCAGCGGCGGCGGCAACAGTTGTGTTCAATATGATTCCAATTGGGTTCAGGAGGCGCTTGACGCCAGTGGTCTCGGCATCATTGGCATTCGAGAGTATCACTGATGAATAACCCAGGGCTTAAACCGAAGCAAAGAAATTAGATTGTATATCCGAAATGACCCCCCTTCTCACCCATAAGAAATTTAGCCACGCAGCTGGTGTGTCGGCGATTGAAATCCTGATTGTCATTACGATGGTCTGCATCGTTGCTGGTTTCCTCTGCCTAAAGCTCATCCGCGGAAACGACGCCACGCATCGCCAAGGTACAGCTGTTGATGTCGCAAACCATCTCCGGAAAGCCCGCCTTGATTCCATGCGACGTCAGGTTAATGACGTTAGCCAGATGGCCCAGGTAAGAGTATTCAACCGCAAATCCTACAGCATGGCGATTGATGCTGATGGTGATAATCAATTAGACATTCCCCTCGTCATGAACCTGCCGGCCGAGCGAGGCATTGAGATGAATGGCCCTTTTCCCAAAACCTACATTTTTGATGGTCTTGGTCAAACTGTAGATTCACTGAACCACCCCGTAACCCCGGATCCCGTAACCCTGAGTAATACCGCCGGAGCCAGCGCAATAAAGTTTTCTGAGAGCGGAGAGATAATAGTAGTTCCCGCAGTGAAACTCACCGCAAAAAAGTAAGAACGCCTGCCTTTAGAGTCTTGGAAATAATTTCAAGTGATTAATACTAACCTCAATCCAGTTCTGCCTGGGACCGATGAAGCCCGCCACACCGTAGTGGAACCTCCTCACACCTTCAAGGGCTATTCCATTATTGAAACCTTGATTGTCATGGCTTTGATTGGCGTAATGAGCGCGCTGGCGATTCCTCAATTGATTTCAGAACGTCGGCTAACACGCTCAGTGGGTGTAACACGAGAAATCCTTAGCCAGATGCGGCTGGCGCGCCAGCTCGCCATGTCTCAACGCCAAGCTTTCACATTTCAATACAACAACACCACGAAGCAAATTTCGATAATCGATCACAATAGCAATCTGGGGCCTGGCCTTTTTACCGATCCCGCATATCCCAACACAGCCAACAGCACCATCCTCAGTACTACGCCACTCGCTGCAGGAGGGTTGGACAGCTCTGAGATAACCTATGGAATTCCGACCGGACTTCCCACCGTCGCGTTGGGCGACGGAATAGGGATGACGGCCCTTACGAACAACGAGCTGAACGTGACTTTCCAGCCCGATGGCTCGGTAGTCGACGCGACCGGTAATCCGGCCGGCATGGCGATGTTCATCTATAACAATCGTGCGTGGAGAGGTACGGCTTCGGCGATCTCAATTATGGGCGCGTCCGGACGAATCAAAATTTGGAGGTATGACCGCAGTGCTAACCTCTATACCGAATAGGGCCACTTGCCCTAATAACAAATCGGACTGCGGCTTTTCGTTACTGGAGATGGTGGTTGCTGCCACTCTACTAACGATTGGACTGATGGCGGTAGCTTCAGCACTTGGTTACGCCATGATAGCTGGCAACCATGGACGGGCGATCACTAATACCAAGCTCCTGGCCGTTTCAATGCTCGAGCAAATGGAGACTCTACGCAACTCGGGTCAGTTAAGCTTTGGTCAGATTGCCAATGTGGGACAGGTGAATGACAACGGAGCAACCAGACCATTTGTTGGCTTTCCGCCCGGTGCGCAACAGGTATCTACTGAGCCCGGGCCGGATGGAATCTTTGGAACCGGGGACGATTTAATTGACGCTGGATCCGACAACCAGTTCGGAACATCCGACGACTTCACCAACCCCGCGTTCGCCGTTATGAGTGTAACGCGTCAAATTCAAATCACCTCGCTCAGTTCAACCTTAAAGAAAGTTCAAGTAACCATCAACTATCCCGCTTCCGGCCAGATGAGACAACTCGTAGCAGTTTGCTACCTAAACGATAACGGCACCCCCAATTTTATTCCCTAAGTAACCTCAATCCCGTCGGAGATCATTCCTCTTTTGAAGCATCCTGATTACAAAACTTGCGAACAAGGTTTTTCACTGCTTGAGGTACTAGTGGCTGTAACTGTAATGATTGTTATTACAGGCGCCATCTTCGCGCTCTTGCGGGATTCAGTGAAAAGCAGCAAAGCATCTATGGAAATGAGCGATGGCCAGCAGAGCTCGCGAACCGGGCAGGAATTCATCAACAGGGACCTGATGAATACAGGCGATGGCCTAGATAGCATTAGTGAGATTCGGGTTCCTCAGGGCTTTGTAACGAATTACCTCACGCTCAATCCCATCACCGACGCTTCGACACCTGGCATCATTAAGCTGGGACTGATTACAACCGACGATAACGTGCCAACGAATACCGGAGTACTTGGGACGGCGCCGCTGGTATCCGTACGCGCGACGCCGGTTCTAACCGACCGCATCTCAATTTTACAAATGGACCGGAACTTCGTTTCGATAACGCTTGCCGCTGCGGCCATCAATCCGATCGATGGTTCTGTAGCTGTCGATCCATCTGACATAGACCAGTTTGCTGTTGGTGAGATCTATTTCATCTCTTCAGCTGCAGGAAGCATGTTTGCCACGGTTACCGATCGTGTGGGAGTGGGAACCCCTGCTCCGTCCCTGGTTTTCGCCTCGGGCGACGCCTTCGGTCTCAACTCGACTGGGTTGGGCGGCCAATTGGATGTAATTACCGCCGGAGCCACGCTGCCTGCGTCGCTATGTCGGATGAAGATTATTCACTACTACGTGAATTCAGATGGCTTACTGATGAGGCGTGTTTTCGGGGTGCGCAACGCGGGATTTGTGGAGAGCGTTATTGCTGAGCACGTCGTGAGCCTTCAGTTTCGGTACTTCTTGAACATGAGAGACGTCAACGGAAACGTCATTCAACCACAGGATCAATTGACAACCTCGCAACAGCAGGTTGAGACCCGCCAGGTAGAAGTAACAGTAACAGTCGAAACTCCGCACACCCTCCAAAATGGTCAGCGTCAGCAGATGACAATGACTACCAGTACAAGCGTCCGCAATATGCAGTTCAGAAGGAGCCAGCAACCGGTTGCTGGTGGCTAATCGCCCATTGGCGTTCCAAGGAGATCCATGATCCTCAAAGCCCCCTCTGCCTCGACCAATAAGTCACGCGACGCTCGATCCTCGGAAAGCGGCGCGGCGTTGGTAACTTCAATTCTCATTTTAGGGATGTTGAGCGCCATCGCTATCACGGTCCTTGCTGTAGTTTCGAAGGAGTCTCAAATCGCCGGAAGCGATCTGAAACGGACCCAGGCTTTCTACGCAGCGGCGGCCGGAATTGAAAAGATGACCTCCGATTTTAACGGACTCTTTCTCAAGACGTCTCGTCCAAATGGACCTCAGCTGCTCCTCATTCAAAATTCCCCACCCCCTGAACTAGCCGCCGAAGGCTACACGATGAATCAACTCATCGGCCTCGACGGGAATGTTCTGACAAGGATGCAACAGACTCAGGGAATCCAGGACGGAACATATCCCAGGGTAACCATCCAGGGCGGTCCATTTAACGGATTGTCAGCTAGTGTTGCGCCTTACATCCTGAGCAGTATGGCTACGGGTCCCGACGGGACTGAGGTCGCCCTGACCCGGTCGATGAACAATTATCTGATACCAGTTTTTCAGTTTGGGATGTTCAGTAATCGAGATATTGAAATCCATCCTGGTCCAGCTTTCGCGTTTAACGGGCGCGTGCATGCTAACGGAAACATCTATGTGACGAACAACGTCACGTTTCTGGCAAAAGTCACCACCGCCAATGAACTCGTTCACGATGTATTCCGTAACGGAGTCGTGCCTGGGAGTTCCAACGTCGCGCTACAGGTTGGCACCATTCGTGTTCCCCTGACATTGGGCAGCATGTATGGCGGGCCGAACATCCTGGGTTCAACAGCCGGCCAGCGTGGTTATTTTCCAACTGCTCCCGATGGACTCATCAATAGCTCGTGGGATTCAACTTCCGTCGCGCCGGCGACATCAGGAGTGAATAACCAGTTTGGGGGACAATTGCAGACCCGAACAACTGGCGGGGCGCCACTGATTTTGCCGCTGCAGCTAAATGGAAATCCTACGCGGGATATAATCAAGCGGAGACTGCCCGGCGATGCGCAAGTAGTTAGTGATTCACGCTACCACTCCAAGGCTCAAATTCGCATTCTCATCGACGATGAAAGCCTCGCTACTCCCGATGCGGCTGGCATACCAGCTGGTCAGGGACAACTGCTGTCGGTCTTCGATCCAACCCCCTTACCAAATGTCCCCGCCGCCGCGAATGGCGGACGAGCTTTGTGGCGCATCAACGATGACGGTAGTTACCGGGATAATGCCGGGTCCTGTGTACTTCAGGAGCAGGGCACAACCCCCGGTCAGGCATTGACTGTAAGAAGACCTGGAGCCGGATCGAACAACTCGACTCTTAATGGAACTCTCACGACGATTCCCGGTGGTGCTGGACTGAGCGGTCACATCCTGATTCAACTAGTCGATGATGTCGGAAACACCTTCGATGTTACTCGCGAGATTCTGAGTATGGGTGTCACGGTGGGCGAGCCTAATGCGATCGTAACGCTCCAACGACCGTTGTGGGCTGCATTCACCCAAGGCAGCCGCGATGCCAGCAACATCCAGAATACTGCTCCGGATGGCACGCTCTACTTTAACTCGCTCACCGACATCGTGAGTGAAACCTATGTCGCCGCTGATGGTGAGATCGAAACTACTCCAGGACCAACTCAGGAACCTACTTACGGCTACCTCTTAGGACTTCTCGATGACACCGCGGCGGGCCAGCCCATTAGGTCAGACGTGCCTCCCGTTTTGAATATCACTGACTGGGGAACTCCCACATGGAGGAACAACAAGGAGTGGAACACCATAGTTCCGATAAATGTATATAACGTCCGCGAAGGGTGCATCACCGGTGCTAACTGCAATGTTGTTTACGAACGGGGCATAACCAATGTAGTAGAGATCAACATGAGGAACCTGGCTCGATGGCTGGATGGTGTATATGACACCAACCTGCTTGCTGGGACCACTGCTGTGAGTACGAACATTGGCAACCCGGGTGGTTACACTGTCTACGTTTCGGATCGTCGAGGTGACAAGGTCAAGCCGATGCTCGGCCCGACTGGGGCAATCATTAACAGCACTAACGGCATGGTTGACAACGAGGATATCTATGGGCCAAACGATGCGCTTGATCTCGGAGAAGACGTGCAGGAAACAGGGGTTTTGATGAAGGACCTGCTTGAATTGCCGGACCCGGCCGTTCTCGGAGGGAGCTATGGCGCAGATCTAACGATGCGAGCATTAACGGTTGCCGCATGGGTTAACCCAAGTCAATTTGCGCGTCATTCGGTCCGATTATTCAACGGGGAGAACTTGCAAATTAGCGGAGTAGCGGGCCGGTTATCGGCAACCCAGGGAATTTCAATTTCTTCGGAGAACTTGGTCTACACATGGGGAAACTACAACACAACTGGGATTAATGTGGCGCCGGCCGCGGGATTTGCTTGCCTAAATGATCTCACCGGTACCTGCCGTTATCTTGGTAATCAAGTTCCGGCATCGATTGTAGCCGATGCGCTTTTCCCGTTGTCCAAAACCTGGGCCGACAATTCAGGTGCTATGTATCCCGGAGACTTAAGCCGGAGAATTGCTGATCGAAATTTACCTGGGGTCACAGCCGAAACCGCCGTCCGTGCGGGAATTATCGCCGGTAATAATCTCTCGGCACTAAGTGGACTTCCTGATGCGGGAAACGCAGCTGCCGGGGAATCTCGTCTGAATGGTGGAATGCACAATTTCCCGCGGTTTCTGGAAAGGTGGGGCGCTCGCTGGAATTTTGTCGGTTCGCTGATTCCACTTTATTACTCAACTCAGGCAGTCGGGCAATACAACGCTAATTCGACGATCTATTCACCGCCAGTAAGGAATTGGGCATTCGATTCAACGTTCCTCGATCCCAATAAACTTCCGCCCTCAACGCCACAGTTTCAATATGTGCAACCAACAGCTTTCAGGCAAATACTCTAACGAATATGGACCGGGGAATAGTTTTCTAACCTCGGCGCGGTATTCAATCCTGATTTCAATCCAGGACCTCTTAGTTACAGATGAAAGTTAGGCTTACAAGTTTATGGCAAGAATTGATGAAATCCTAAAACAAATGATGGAGCGCGAAGCTTCAGATCTTCACCTTACCAGTGGGAGTGCACCTTATCTACGAATTCACGGCGATATGGTGAAGCTCAACTATAAGGATCTGACGCCCGAAGTTTGCCAGGCCTTGCTCTTTGAAATTCTTTCAGCGCCACAACGAGAGAGTTTTCTCGAAACTTGGGATCTGGACTGTAGTTACTCATTGAAAGGCGTCGGCCGATTTAGGGTCAATGTTTTCCGACAGAGACAAGGTACCGGCGCAGTTTTTCGCAGAATTCCGGAGTCCATTCAAACAACTCAGGAGTTAGGACTGCCGGCTAACATTACGAACCTTCTGGACGTTTCAGAGGGCTTGATTCTGGTAACGGGTCCCACTGGCTCCGGCAAGAGCACTACGCTGGCATCATTGATTCACACGATTAATACCAACAGACGCGCTCACATCATCACGATTGAAGACCCTATTGAGTTTGTGCATCATAATAAAAATTCCCTGATTAATCAGAGGGAGGTGTCTAGCCACACCAAATCCTTTAATCAGGCACTACGAGCTGCGCTGAGAGAAGATCCGGACGTAATTCTTGTGGGAGAGATGCGGGATCTGGAAACGATCTCGTTAGCCATAACCGCGGCTGAAACAGGTCATCTGGTACTGGCCACATTACACACTAACAGCGCGACCAAAACCGTCGATCGGATCATTGATGTCTTTCCCGAGGCTCAACAATCACAAATTCGCGTAATGTTGTCGGAGAGTCTGAGAGGAATTGTAGCTCAATCTTTGGTGAAGCGAGCCGACGGTAAGGGAAGGGTGGCTGTGGTTGAAGTTTTGGTGAACATTCCGGCGGTAGCAAATCTCATTCGAGAAGGTAAGACCTTTCAGATTCATTCATCCATGCAGACCGGACTGGTGCATGGGATGATCACATTCGAATCCGCCATGACCGAACTGGTTCGTAAGGGTCTCGTCTCGCGAGACGAGGGGCAAAGCTTTGTCGCCCGGCGCACTGCCGGAAAATCATCAAACAATTTACAGCGAGCCTGAACCTGCCTCCATTTGAATCCAACCAGAGAGCCATCGAGAATTCTTTCGACCTCGGTTTGGGTTGTTTAGAAATAATGCTTCTCATTTTCTGGAACTCTCCCAACTTATAAACGCGCTCACAAACGTTTCTTAGCCTCGGATTCGTGGAAAACCCACCTCATCAGGACTATCCTTTAGAGGTGAGAGTTAGTAATCGGAAACCAAATCGGAGGCTACTAGTTTTGAAGAGAACGCTACTGCTATTCGCTATACTCGTCATCGCATTGCCAATCACGGCCTTAGCCGACACCTTCACTTTTCAAGCTCCGGTGACCGCAGCGAATGCGGGGAGTGGTGGGCCAAAGCAGGTTGATTTGGACCATCACCGTGCCTACACCTGGCGCATAGACGATGCCAGGCTCGCCGGCAAGACGATTACATCCGCGAGGATTACGATCAGCAACATCAGCAACTGGGATAGGAATCCGAATATGCTTTTCATCCATTTGCTGGATACAGCCAAAGCAGCAGGCATATCGTCGTTTGCTGACGCGACTGGTACGCCAGTCCCTACTTCGCAAATTCAAGACAATTTTGCGGGCTCTCTCTATAACAGCAACCCTTTGGTCGCCCCAGGTACCGAAAACACGTTTTTGACATCGCAGAGCTTCACGACGAATCCGAGCACGTTTGTTTACAATTTCACTGCGGCGCAGCTCCAGGTGCTGAGTGCATATTTTGCGAATGGAAACATTGCGCTCGGACTCGATCCCGATTGTCACTTTTGGAATAACGGCATCACGTTTTCCGTCACCACGGCCGACAATACGACTCCTGAACCCGCCACAATGGTTCTGCTTGGATCGGGCTTGGCTGGTTTGTACATGAAGCGTTGGCGCAAGAAGTTGGCGACTACTCAAATCTAAGTCTCCAGAGAACTGGAAGCAAAAAAGGCGCGGATGGCTAATGTCATTCGCGCCTTTTTGTTTTAGCTTTGCCATACCCTGCGCGAAAACCGAGAGTGCAGGGTTGAGGGGCGTTGAAAGTCAATCTGCTTGACACAAGCTTTGATAGCGGGAATCATGAATAAAATTGAGGTCGCAGCTGACGAGAAGCAACATGCGTGGCTACTCGAAACCCTGTGTATACTTTTCTGTCGCAAATCGATAACCAGCATGCCTGACATTCTCCTCGTTGAAGACAAAGAAAGCCTACGCCGTGTTTTGCGCCTGACTTTGGAAAACGCTGGTCATACAGTCACCGAAGCTGCCGATGCTCGATCCGCTTTGAACGAAATCTCGGCCGGTCCACACAAGTTAGTACTCACTGACCTACGTATGCCTCACGGCTCGGGACTCGATGTGCTGCGGGCCGCCCGCGCTGCAGATGGGGGCATTCCTGTGATCGTCATGACGGCTTTTGGATCCATCGATGAGGCAGTTCAGGCGATGAAAGACGGCGCACATGACTTTCTTCAGAAGCCAGTCGACTCAAACCACCTTCTCTTGATTGTCGAACGAGCGCTCGAACAGGAAAGGTTAAGAACTGAGAACATCCTGTTGCGCGAAGAATGGTCTCGTCGTTATGGGTTCCCTCGAATCCTTGGCGAATCCGAGGCCCTCAAGCGCGCTGTCTCGGAAATTCAGCGCGTAGCGCAAACCGAAGCCACCGTGCTGTTGCTGGGCGAATCTGGGACTGGTAAAGAACTCTTTGCGCGGGCCGTCCATCACCTATCAGGTAGGCGTGATAAACCCTTTGTCGCAATCAACTGCGCCGCTATTCCCGAGACCTTGATCGAGAACGAACTCTTTGGTCATGAACGCGGCGCCTTCACCGGTGCGAGCGACCGTCGGCTGGGAAAATTTGAGCTCGCATCTAGCGGCACCGTTTTCCTGGACGAGATCGGCGAACTGCCCCTTGCGGTCCAGGGAAAGCTGCTGCGCGTCATCGAGGAGAAGGTCGTTGACCGCATCGGAGGCCGTGCTCCAGTGCCGGTGGACGTTAGAGTTGTGGCAGCCACAAACAGAGACTTGAAGGCGGACGTGGAAAACGGGGAGTTTCGTCGCGATCTGTTTTTTCGGCTCGCAGTTTTTCCATTGGAAATCCCTCCGTTGCGCGATAGAGGAAACGACGTAATCCTTCTTGCTAAACACTTCGCTGGCCAACTCGGCAAAGAATTAAGAGGGCGCGATGCTACCTTGAGTGAAGACTCTTTGTCGGAGTTGCGCAGACATCGATGGCCGGGAAATGTTAGAGAACTCGAAAACGCGATCGAACGAGCTTGCATTCTGTCCGATACAATGGTGCTCGAACCGAAAGATCTTGGCCTACCAACTTCGACTACCGATGACGCTCACTCACTTAGATCTTTTGACTTGTCCGGAAGCCTTTCTGAAGCAGCTCAGCGCGCGTTGCGGTGCGTCGAGCGCCAGAAAATTCTCGAAACGCTGGCGGCAAACAAAGGTAATAAGATCCAGACAGCGGAGGGCCTGGGTGTCAGCTATAAAACACTCCTCGCTAAGATAAGAGATTACAACCTCTAAGACTAATGAACGACGATCCCCAGTCCGAGTCTCACGCGCAGCCTGAATCCGAAAGCGTTTCTGTCGAAACTCCCGAGGTTGTTGGAGCAGGTAACGATGAAGCCGGCTCAATAGCTGGAGAGGCCGTAGTCCAAGTTGGCACCGCCGGCGTTCATTCCTCAAAACCGAAAAGGGCTGTTGAAAGGAGCACCGGACGGTCGGCTTTCCTGGTTGGCGCCGGCATATTGATCAGCAGGATTATTGGCCTTATTCGCCAGCGCGTCTTCGCACACTACTTCGGAGCATCAGATGCCGCAGACGCATTCTACGCCGCGTTTAAGATTCCCAACTTCTTGCAGAACGTTTTCGGCGAAGGAGCGCTTTCCGCTTCATTCATTCCCGTTTATGCACGACTGCTAGCCCACGACGACGAGAAGGAAGCCTCGCACGTCGCCGGCGCCGTGTTGACGTTACTCGCCCTCGCAACCTCCGTGATCGTATTAGTCGGAGTGCTTAGCACACCCTATTTGATCGACCTGATTGCCCCGGGCTTCGAGGGTGCAAAGCGCGAGCTGACAATCAGCCTGGTGAAGATCTTTTTTCCCGGCGCTGGTCTACTCGTGCTCTCCGCCTGGTGTCTTGGGGTACTTAATAGTCACCGCAAATTCTTTCTTTCCTATACAGCGCCAGTTATCTGGAATCTCGCGATTATCGGCGCGCTAGTAAGCTTTGGCGGCCGCGTGGACCAGTCTCGGTTGGCGGAAATCGTGGCGTGGGGATCGGTCGCGGGCAGCGCGCTGCAGTTTGCGGTACAACTTCCCACTGTGTTGGGACTGCTCACGAGGCTGCGGCCTGTCTTCGATTTCGCTACTGCCGAAGTTCGCAGCGTGATCCGCAATTTTTTCCCAGTCTTCTTTAGTCGTGGCGTAGTCCAGATTAGCGCTTTCGTCGATGCATGGCTGGCAAGCTGGCTGGGGACAGGGGCCGTCGCCGCACTTTCTTATACCCAGAGCATCTATACGCTGCCGGTCAGTCTCTTCGGGATGGCGGTCTCTGCGGCCGAGTTGCCGACTATGGCCGCCACGATTGGAACCACCGACGAGATTGCAACCATATTGCGTCAGCGCCTCGATGCCGGGCTGCAACGAATCGCTTTCTTTATTGTTCCATCTGCCATGGCCTTCCTGACTCTTGGCGATGTGATAACCGACGCTCTTTATCGGACAGGTAAGTTTGACAAAGAGGCAGCGGTGTATGTGTGGGGCATTTTGGCAGGTTCCAGTGTCGGATTGCTCGCGTCGACATTAGGACGACTCTATTCTTCAACTTACTATGCTCTCAGGGACACACGAACGCCGCTACTCTATGCCATCGTCCATGTCTCGCTTGCCACGGTTCTCGGTTATCTCTTCGCACTGCCCCTTCCTCGCTACCTCGGAATCGCCTCAAGCTGGGGTGTTGTAGGATTAACCTTGTCCGCCAGCATCGCGGCCTGGATCGAGTACTTATTACTTAGAAGGACCCTAAACCAACGAATCGGTCCAACCGGTTTATCCGTCGCCTACTCAATCAAGCTTTGGATCGCGGCTTTACTCGCCGCGGATGTTGCGTGGGGACTGAAGTTGGTCATACCGCACCTGCATCCTATTCCCCTGGCCGCTCTAGTCCTAGGCGCGTACGGGGTTTCCTATTTCGGCGTAACCTTCACATTGGGTATCTCAGAATCGCGATCAGTGATCACAAGAGTGATTCTTATGTCGAAGATCAGTAAATAGGCTTCTGGCCCCGAAAGACTCCCGAACTCCTCGAAGGTGGTGGAAACACCTCGTCATTCTCACTTTAAATAAGACATCGGCATTTAGGCGGTAAGGCGGAATGAACCGATTTCGCCAACGTTTGAGTTGCCATTACAGCGGGAGGAAATGACCAAATGAAAAAAGCGTTTTCAAAAGGAATACTAAGCCTGGGTGCTCTGTTGATAATGTCTCTCACAGGCACTAGCGCCTTCGCCGACGGCATTGTGTTCGTCGAGCCCAATCATAACAAGCTGGTACCACCGTTAGCCGCTCTCAATCTCCAGCATCACGGACATAACACCACCGAATCAGGCGGTGTCAGTTTCAATGGAAGCAGGGATGTGGCATTCGGGGACATCAGCGCGGGACCACACCAAAACACCGTGGCGTTCAGTGATATTGGAACGAGCGCAACCAATCTACAGATTCTTCTTAATATCAACGAAGCAAATGGCAATAACAGGAGCCCAATCACTATCGATTCGCTCGTCTTGACGGCTTATGACGAAAACGGGAATACCGTCTTCAGCACGTCACTGGCATCTGCACTGACTCTAGATCAGATCAGGGGCGGCCAGGGCGCGAATGCAGATTATGCGTTTGGACTTGATTCAGAAGCGGCGGCGCGGCTTCAGGCAGCCTTGGACGCAAACTCAGATCTGCGGCTCGGATTGGCAGCGACTCTGAGCAACGTGCAGGGTGGGCCCGAGCGCTTCTCGTATGGGGGTTCGGCTGGTGGAGAACCTGTACCGGAACCCGCTACGATGGTTTTATTGGGCACTGGCTTGGCGGGCGTGGCTGGAGCCATTCGGAAACGTCGAAACGCAGCAAAATCCGAGTGATTAGAGTGTGTCTGATTCAATGCTTTGAGAAGCCCGAGAATTTTTAAGATTCTCGGGCTTCTCTATTAGGAATTTTCTGAATCGTCGGGGGACTCGGCAAGGTAATCGACGCCTGAAGCGGATGAAAGTAGGCCATGCACCACGCTATTCCGTCGCACCATTGTGTACTTTTTGCTACGGGGTGAGAGCATTCTTTGCACACGTTAATTTAATCCTCTTCGGGCCTTCTTTTTTGAGAAATTTTCTGAAGACTCAAAGCCATTAATCCTATCCTAAGGTATCCTGGAAAAACGGAATGGTTGGTGCAGCGGCAAAGGCGGGGGCGGCCCCGGGCCGCCCTTTTTTTGCCTGCTTGCCGGTCAAGTCTCTCACAAAGTCGATTGACCCAAACATCTCCTGTCCCTATCATCCAAAAGTGCAGCCAGTTATCTCAGCAGACCAGATGAGGCGGGTCGACCGCCTAACAACGCGGGATTACCAGACCCCCTCGCTATTACTTATGCAAGCCGCCGCGGGTGCTTGTTTCCGCGCAATCGATGCGCATTTTTGCGGTGCACTCGCTGGGCGAAAGGCTCAGATCCTTTGTGGCCCTGGAAATAACGGCGGCGATGGTGCAGCCCTGGCGCAGCAACTTTCTCGCGCGGGAGTTCGCGTCGATGTAGTGCTGTTTGGAACGGTGCCAGACACCACCGGCGACGCGCGCACCAACTTCGAAATTGTCCAGCGATTGGCAAGCTTCGAAGCTGGCTCCAGCACTGCTGGAAGGCATTCTCTGTCGGGGTTGAGTTTTGTTGAGTGCTCGACAATCTCTGCCTGGGAGGGACTAGCGCTGCCCCGACATGCTTATGACCTTGTAGTCGATGCGCTGTTTGGAACAGGACTTAGCCGCCCGCTCGAGGGAGTCTTCGTTCAGGTCGTGCAACATTTGGCGCTGACTCGAAGCGCACGAGAAAAGTCCGCCGGCGTACGTCCCTTTATTATTTCCATCGATATTCCGTCAGGCCTAAATGCCGATTCACCTAAACCCATCGGTGCCACGGTCCAATCTGACATGACCATCACCTTTACGGCACCTAAACCGGCTAACGTCTTGCCGCCGGCGGCCCACATGAATGGCCAGTTAATCATTGCGAACATCGGGTCGCCGTCAGCATTAGTGGAAGCCGCTAGTCCCAATCTCTTCGTCACCGAGGAGAGGGACGCTTGCGAGTGGTTAGTTAGCACACGCTACGCACATGGTTCGTTTAAAAACTCGCACGGTCATGCGCTGATAGTGGCAGGATCGCGTGGTTACACCGGAGCAGCTGTCCTTTGTGGCAACGCTGCGATGAGTTCCGGAGCCGGACTCGTTACAATCGCCACACCGGCCTCAGCGCAAGCTTCAATCGCTGCCGCTGTGATGCCTGAGGTCATGACCGCTGCACTGGCTGAAACAGATCGCGGAGCGGTGAGTGATCAAGCCCTCGGTCACACTATGAAGTTGGCTTCCAAGGCTGCCGTCGTTGCGATTGGTCCCGGCTTATCTGCCGAAGACGAGCGCACGCGTCAATTTGTCTATTCTCTGGTTAAGCGGCGCGTAACTCCGGTAGTAATCGATGCTGACGGGCTGAATTGTCTAGCAAAGTATTCGTCCAAAGGTTGGCCTGTGGATTTGCACGGCTCGAAGGAAGCTCCGCTAATCTTGACACCGCATCCGGGAGAGATGCTACGTCTATTGGGAACAACTGACAGATCCATACTCGATGACTTCGTATCAGTCGCTCGTAGCTTTGCAACCGAATACAACTTGATTTTGGTCCTTAAAGGCATACGGGCAGTAGTCGCAGCTCCCGACGGTAGAGTCTTTATCAATTCGACAGGCAATGCGGGACTCGGCACCGCCGGCTCAGGTGATACGTTGACCGGCATTATCGCCGGATTCATCGCACAATCAGTCGCCAGCTTGACCGTCGATGCCGATGCACTCCTCGCTACTGTTGCCGCACTTTACATAGGCGGTCTCGCAGGCGACATGGCTGCTCGCGAATTAGGAATGCGTACGATGGTAGCTTCGGATATTCGTAAGCATCTGAGCGACGCCGTGCGCTCGCTTGACCCTACAGGTGAACACCCCTAGCCCAGCTGGTCTCCACGGAGTTATGACTACCACGCAGCACCATATTCCAATCGGCGAATGGGAATCTTCCGACGCGGCTGCGACCTTCGATCTTGGCAAGCAAATCGGCGCAGAACTTACCGGCGGGGAAATCCTTCTCCTCAACGGTTCGCTTGGCGCTGGAAAAACTGTGTTCGTTAAGGGAATTGCTGCAGCACTCGATTTTGATCCTGAAGAGGTAACCAGCCCATCGTTCACTCTGGTCAATCCGTACGCGGGTCGTTTACCAATCTTCCATCTCGACCTCTATCGACTAGATGAAGGAGCTTCCGCGGCGCACGCTGTCGATCTTGAGGAGCTACTCAACAACGAACGGGCGATTCTCGTAATCGAATGGGCCGACCGTATGGGAAACTATCCGCTTCCCGCAAATGTCTGGCATATCCAGATCTCCGGCGATGGAGATGGGCCCCGAAAGATCTCCATTTCCGACTGAGATCTCGTCATTGGTTAACGCCTTCCGTCGAACCACAACGCACGAACTCCACCGCCTTGACTCTATCCTCCCCAAAGAATATAAGGGCAGGGTAACATCAGCAGATTAACTCAGGAACGAACGATAAATTACCAGGGGAGACCGCACAACTTGTCCACTCACGTCGAAACGGTTCAAACAGAAAACCTAAACGACAATAGGTTCTCCCTACCAGCCCTGAGGGATGCGCTTGAATCACAGGACAGCGTGCCTTCGCTGGAACAGATTTTCGAGTGGTTGGAGACTGCCGAGGTTTCGGTTGAGGAATTGAGCCCGTACCTTGGTTTCAAAGAAGGTAACTACTGGAGACATCGTGTTTGTCGCAACAAGTTTGTGGAGATGCTGGTGCTGTGCTGGCGTCCCGGGCAGCGCACTCCGATTCATGATCACAACGGTTCTCACGGTGGAGTAAAGATCTGGAAGGGCATGTTGTGGGAGACAACCTTTACCTTCGATCCGATCCGAGGTCTGGGATACAAATCCGCGCGCGAATATTCTCCGGGCGCGGTCACCGGCTCGGATCTCCCTGACATTCACCAACTGGGCAACCCTGACGTCAGTGGTCAGGACCTCATCACGCTTCACGTCTACGCGCCCCCACTCGGCGTGCTGCATACCTACAAGCCCGGCAGCGCGAAAGTCGATCTCTACGTCCCCGACGACTCTGAAAACCTCATCTAAGCTTCAGCTCTCTTAGTACTAATTCCAATCCTGATTCACTTGTTTTGTGGATCATAATTAATAAGGCACGGTGCTCTCGCTAACGCGATGTCGGCTACAGCCTTTCGCGAATAATATTGATCTATTGCAAGAAGAACCCAGGTAGACTCATTCCGAGAATTACAAAAATCGGCACCCTGGCAGTGTCGTAGTCTGTCACTATCAACGAATCGGCCTGGAGCGTGAAGCCTGAACTTCGAGCAGCTTGCGCTGATTGCTAAAAAAGCAACCCAACAAATATCTCACTATTGCCATGGAATATGGCAAATTCGGCACCCCAAGCTAAGTACGAAGCATAGCTCGCAGTTGTGAGAGGCATAAGCCTTGCGGAGTCTGCGGCGAAAGGGTGCGGCTGAATGCCCCAACCCTGGGGCGATTGTCATATAGCGAGACCCCTCCACCCAATCCAGCTCCAAGTTGGATTTCCGAACGTTTATTCCAGGAGAAAAATATGAGAGCGATCAACAAGTACGCATCCACTCTGCCTGTCGTTGCCCTTTGCCTATTAATTATAGGTAGCGCTGCGGCCTTTTCGCAGAGAAACCTAATGATGTTGCGAACCGGCCGTCCGGAAGTGAAGGTCGTGCTATCTGGCACGGTCGAACGTAACGACGCGAAGATTCCCGTTGAGAAAGCGTCGATTGTAAAGTCTGGCGAGGTTTTGGATTGGACCATCATGTCAGTAAACGAAGGGAATGCTCCAGCGAGCCAGTACAACGCAGTGGTGAAAATCCCTGCGGGCACACAGTTCGTCGCCGGCAGTGCGTCCGCTGAGGGATCAGCCACTGTAGTCTTCAGTATTGATAATGGAAAAACGTTCTCACCGGCACCGACTATCGATGAAAGACAGACTGACGGCTCGATTAAGAAAGTGGCCGCTCCTCTGTCGATGTATACGCAGGTCCGTTATGAGTGGGCAGATCCGCTCAATGAGGGCCAAACCGTGAAAGCGTCCTACAAAGTGCGCTTGAAATAATCGGCGCCGACGTAGCTGGTACGAGCCACCTTAACCGGCTCGTGTCCTCATTCCCTTCCCCCCAACCATATCGCGAGGATGATCATGATTCAAAGACTTGTCAAAATACCCTTTTCTATTGTGTGCCGAAGCGTAGCGCTACTGACTGTAGTCTGTGCCCTTTGCTTACCGGCGATGGCACAGACGCCAGGTGGAACCACTATCTCTAACCAAGCAAGCGCCACTTATTCAGACGGCACCAACACCTATTCGACCGTGTCGAATACGGTAACGGTCACTGTCTCAAACGTTGCCGGTCTGACAATCACTCCTGATGCGGGCAGCAACCCTTCAGTGGTCGCCGGACAAACTGGAGTGCTCTATAACTTCACTGTGACCAACACCGGGAACTTCACCGACAAAGTTCACTTCCTGGCGAGCGGCGCCAGCGTCCGCGTAGTAGGACCAGGCTCTGTTACGCAGGCTGTTATCGACGTAGACAACAGCGGGACTATCAACGTTGGCGATACTGACCTCATGGCGGCCGCCGTTGATTCAGCAAACATTCTACAGAATGGCAATATCCATGTGCTGGTTGAGGTAACAGTTAGTCCGTTAGCTACAACGGCACAGTCGATCCAGGTGTTATTGGGCGATGCCGCAACGGGCGGTCCCTCCTTCGACAACCAGGCCGCTGACTCGTCAGCTAACGAGGTTCGGACAGTCTCTGGGTCATCGGTAAACGGCTTGCGAGAAGCACGCGGCGACATCTCAGCTTCAGTAGTTTCCGACAGCTTGCTGCAGCTGACACTAACCGCCCCGTCCGGTCCGGTTAATCTGGGCTCCGACATTACCTACACTTGGCAGCTTGCCAATACCGGCGCACGCGACGTATCCGGCGTAACCCTGAACGCTGCGACGCAGGTGTACATCATCGCGCCCATTCCGGCGAGAACGGTTCTTACCACAGGGCAAACGTTCCCGGCTGGGACGTTATATTCAACTACGGCGCTTTCGACTGCACCGCTGTCAGCAACCTGGACAACCTTAGCGCCACCGTTAAATACAGTGACACGCCTCGCTTTCCCTGTTGGAGCGACGCTTGCTGCCGGAGCGACCAGCTCCTCGATCAATATGATCGTCACGGTGAACACCGGAATTAACACATCAATCCCAATCGATGAGATTGGCGATGCGTTTGGCAGGAACTACGTCAACGCGACAATCACCGACCAATCAGGCGATGCAACTACTAACAACGGCGATGGCAATGCCAACTTCGATGAAGGATATGTTGCTGGTGCCGGTCACGGCGTGATTCAACAGACCACACTGACCCAGGTTGGTTCGGTCTTGTTAGGCCCTGCCAGCGCACCGGGCGCAGTAGGTCCGACCGATAACAACGACGACTACACGAACAAGTCGAGCAACCCTGGCAATATCGCCCCGGGCGGTACCACCACGGCGTCAGCTCAGCTCGTCTATACCAACACGGTGCAGAACAACGGTAACGCCAACGATACCTACACCCTCGACGCTCCTACTGTCCCCGCAGGTTTCACGGTTGAAATCTCAACCAACGGGGGCGGCGCCTGGACAGATGTTTCCAGCGGCGGTTCAACGTCTCTGGCGGTGGTCTTCGGGAGTTCGGCCAACATCCTCGTGCGCGTCACGGTGCCTGCCGGTCAACTCGTCTTGAACGCGTTCAGCACCACGATCCGCGCGACCTCAACGGTTACGCCTGCCGCTAGCAACAGAACGCTCGACCGGGCCTACACCGGTTTCGTCCAGCTCACGAAGACGGCCACAGTGGCCAATGGAACGGGAGTGGGCGGAGCAACCGACGCCGTGCCGGGAGCGGTCATTACATATGACATCACTTACGCGAATATCTCGACTTCGAACGGTGATGCTAACTGCGTCAAATTGACGGCAAGCAATCTCGTCATTACCGAAGACGGGCTGCTGGCACCAAACAATTGGGGCAGTACAACTACTAACTCGGGATCGCCCAGCGATTCAGGTTCAGGCGTTGTGAACACAGTAAGCGCAACCCAGTACACCGACACTATTGCGTCACTGGCCCCAGGTGCTTCGGCCGTCTTCACCTTCAAACGGTCAATCAACTAAGCCAAGTCTGGCAAAGCTTGGTCATTACGAAGCGACGTGGCGGTCCCTGGATTCATTCCGCACCGGAGACCGACACGTCGCTTCCAGCTTTCCCTCCCACGTCATTTCCTTTCTCCTCCACGAACCCAGATGCCGGTGCTTCACACAAAACTCGACAAATGGCTAGCTGCCTTAATTGTCACGATATTGTGTACAGCCATAGTGAGTTCTCGGACGAACTCACCTGTCGACACAACTGGCGGCGGAACTACTATCACTAATCGCGCTGAAGCGACTTACGAGGGTGCTGACGGTACGACCTATAGCACTACGTCGCAAACTATCACCTTAACTGTTCTTCCAGTCGCTTCTCTGACGGTTGGGCCCAAAGAGACTACGCCATCAGCGAGTGTTGGCCCACAGCAACGAGTTACGCGACTCTTTCGCATTTGCAATACCGGCAACGTTCCGAATTCTTACACCATCGCCGATGCCGACGTCAGCTCACCTTCCAAGCTGATCATTCTCTCGTTTGACAACGATTCCAGCGGCACTGTTTCCTTCGATGATTTGCTGATCACAATCGGCGAGACGTCGTCAGCCTCGGTTGGTCCCGGATCGTGTCTCGGTGTGCTGGCTGTTGTTGATACCCTCGATATTCCCGCCGACAGCCTAATGCGAATTCATTTGACGGCGCGGACCAATGCCACGGGAGCAGCAAATAGCAGGGCCACAGACGATGGAACGATTATTAATTCAGTCGGTAGAGGTCCCCAGCTGAGCAGCCCAACCAGCGCCGCATTGCCGCCTTTGAAGCAGGTCAATGACACCAACCAGACTATCGTTACGCGTGGCATTCCATTTACTTACTCAATAGCGTTTAGAAATAGCGGCGACGTCACAGCGCGCAACGTTGTTCTTACAGACGAGATTCCGGTAGGCATTGATTATCTGCCCGGCTCGTTACGGCTAGAGAGCGACGGAGGCAGACAGCTCACAGATGCGCAGGACGCGGATGAAGGTTTCGTGCGCGGCCAGCACCTCGAATTGCGACTTCTGGAAGTAGCGCCGGAAGAAATAGTGCGTTTCAACTTCAAAGCGCAGCTGGGGAGCGACGCGTCAGGCGCCATCGGTCTGATCAACATTGCTCAGGTCTTCTCAGATAACACCACCGCAACCAAAACCAATTCGGTGGTCGTACTTGCGGATCCATTTGGCACCGTTTTCTCCGGACGTGGCGGAGCCGCTTCACCTGTACCTGGAGCGACAGTCTCGCTGTTCAGTGACCGAGCTCTGACAAATGTCCTAGCACTAACGGGGGGCAACGGGTTCGTTCCAAACATAGAAAACATCAATCCCTGGCCTACTGACTACCTCGGCCATTTCGGTTTCCTCTTAAGCGATTCCCAGATTGGCCCAACTTCATCCCCTGCGAAATATTATATGCAAGTGACGGCGCCGGGATTCACTCCGCGCTTGATCGAGCTGACCCTGAGCGCTGGTGATGCTGGCCTGTTCTCGCTAACCCAACGCGCGCTTGACGGTCAAGCTCTGGCTATTGGTGGTGGCTTCGCCCTGATTCGGGAAAACGTCACCATCACCAACCTGGCCAATCTCGCCTTCAACATTCCGGTTTTTGAGGAACACGGACTTGAGCTTACTAAGTCAGTAGATCAGCCGCGCGCCGAGATTGGAGATGTGGTCACCTACCATATCGACATTCGCAACCCGACAGCGACGAATGTAACCCGTGTCTCGGTTCGCGATCGCTTGCCTGAAGGATTTCGCTATGTGTCCGGCACCGCCAGGTTGAATGTCGGCTCCGCCCTTGAACAAAAGATTGAGCCTGAATCGTTGGGAGAGGATCTAATCTTCCGGATCGGTGAGCTGCCTCCGGGGACGGGAGCACGTTTACTCTATCGGGTCAGGATTGGCGCCAACGCTCAGCCTGGAGACCGCGAAAATGTGGCCATAGGATCCGGCGAGTACCCGTCCGGCGAACGCGGAGCGACCGGAACCGCGCGCGCTACCGTACGTGTAGGCGGCGGCGTTTTCTCGAGTCAGCAGGTGATCATTGGTCGTGTTTACGAAGACGTTAATCGAAATGGATCGTTCGATTCCAATGACAAACCGGCAGCGGGTGTTCGCCTCTATCTCACTACCGGCCAGTCAGTAATCACCGACTCACAAGGACTCTATAACTTTCCGGCAATTGGCGACGGGTCGCTAGTCGTGGCGCTTGACCCGGTTACGGTCCCAGCGGGTTATCTTCTCCAGGACGGTGGGACCGTGGCCGGCAGAAGCTGGACTCGACTGCTGCGTACTCCCATTGGCGGTGGCGCGCTACTACGACAGAATTTTGTGCTGGTGCGCTCAGCCGCGGGGAGTTCCACGCTTGCCGCCCGCACCGATAAAGCGGGCGAGCCAAAGAACAGCGCAGTACAAACAGTCGCAACCGCAAGCGCCCAATCGTTCAATCCAACTCAGAATCCATCCGGCGCCGCCAAGTCACCTTCATCCTCCGTACCCACGGTTGCCGGCACCTACGAATTCGTCACTGACGAAAAAATCGATCCCATCCCGCCAGGCACCGTTAAAGTCCTTTCGCCTGCCGCCGACTCTGTCGTGATGAGTCCGGCATTGGAGCTGGCCGCGCGAGTACCCCTGAAGTGGACCGTCAAACTAGAAGTCAACGGCGACAAGATTTCTGACAAGAACATTGGCACGACCCGACTCGACCAGAAGAACGATGTCGCCACCTTTACGTACGTCAGCATCGGGCTCCGGCCTGGTCCAAACCGCGTTCGGGTTACGCCGATTGGTCCCGACGGATCTTCTGGTCACGTCCAGGAGCTCAACGTCATAGGACGTGGCCCGGCACAAAGACTCGAGGTGGTGCCGGAAAAGACGGCAATCCAGGCCGGAGGTCGAGATTCGACAATCATTAGAATTCGCGCCTTCGATAAATGGGGAAATCCAGCGAATGATAATCAGGTCGCCATCGAGTCATCGCTGGGTCAGTTGGTTCGTCTTGACCAACAGCCAACCGACAATGGTGTGGTGATCGTACCTGGCAAGGTCGTACCTAACACAGACCTTGGGCTTCAAAAAGCACCTGACGTTGTAAAGCAAGATACCCGCAGCCTCGTCATCGCAATGGAGAACGGTGAGTCAGCAGTCAAGCTAATCGGTCCCGGCGAAATCGGCGAGGCACGACTCCATGTAGTCGCGGGGAAGCTCGAGATGGAATCCAGGGTTCGTATCCTTCCCGAAACGAGGGCCAGGATCCTTTTGGGGCTGGCAGAACTATCCTTCGGTAATTCTATTCCAGAGGTAGGCTTGCGAGGCGAACAGGGCAAGTCGCGTAACCGGATAAGTTTGTTCTATAGTGGCCCATTGTTCGGACAAAGCTCATTGACCCTTTCCTACGATTCTCAGCGACCTATCAATCGAACCTCCGGACGAGATCGCCTGTTCCAACTCGACCCCCTGGATCGGGCCTATCCGCTATTCGGAGACTCTTCCACTCGATTCGAAGCCGCTCAATCGAATTCCAAACTTTACGCACGCGTCGATTACCAACGCTCGTATGCCATGTTCGGCGACCTGGATGCCGACATGGCCGACGTTCCGCTGGCCGGCTACACGCGCAAGCTCACTGGCGTCAAACTGCATCTGGAAAACTCCGGCAGCGACTTTGTTACGGTAACCGGCGCCCGCCCCGACACATCGTTTGCGCGCGACGTATTCCCCGCCGGCGGCTTGAGCATCATTCACCTCACTTACGGTGAACTCCTCCAGGGTTCGGAAACCGTGGCGATTGAAGTCCGCGATCGTCGGAATCCCGAGATTGTTCTTTCGCGAGAACTGCTTGCCAGATCGATTGACTACAATCTTGATCCCACAACCGGGGAACTCTTTCTGTTAAGAGTGATACCTACCTTCGATTCGGGACTCAATCTGAAACAGATCGTTGTTACTTATGAGCATCAGGCGAGCGGCATGGCTTCAAGTGTCTACACTGCTCGGGGCCGCAAAAACTTTACCGGCCTTGGACTAAAGCTGGGATTCTCGACGATAGTTCAACGACAAGATACCGACGGTACCTTCATGGTTGGAGGCCTGGATCTGGAAAAGAGTCTGCCACGTCGAGGATTATTGCGGTTCGCCTGGGCCACCACTCGTGGCGAATTCAGTAACGGCGTAAATGGTTCCGTGTTCGATGACACGAGCTCCACGCACAACGGGAATGCCTTCAGTGTTGATTTGCAACAGCCGCTGGGTTTCAAAGAAGGCGTCGTCCATGCACGATTTGCCAGCGCCTCCGCTGATTTTCTAAACCCCTTCGGAGCCACCGTCACCCCAGGTTCAAAGCGCGGCGAAGTCACGTTTGACTTCAAGCCCAGGAACGGCGCGGTGCTACGCTTTGGCCTAACTAAGGAAGACAATCACACTGCCAACGTCGACAATAAACGCTTGACGCTTTCCCTGGCCGGCGAGCAAATCGTCAAAGAGCGAGTACGCTTGCAGTTCGGTTTTGATCATCGCAACTTCACCGACGACCTGACTCAGCGAACAACCAAATCCAACCTGCTTACTGTCGGGGCTCAAGTCCAGGTAACTGACAAACTCGATGTAGCGATCAAACGTGAGCAGAACCTCGGCGAGGCCGATCCTAGTTATCCAAATCAAACCACCCTCAGCGCAAACTACAAGGTCAACCTTTGGACCAAGATATTCTTGACTCAGCGGTTGGCTTCGGCGGCCATCCTCCCAATCGGAGACTTCTCACAGACTGGCTTTGCTGCGACTGCCGCGCGACGTGAAACAGCTTTGGGCGTGGAATCCCGGTTCGGCAAATACACTTCGGTCGTCGGACGGTATCAACTCGAAAACGGCATCAGCGGTGCTGACAGTTTCGCCGTTTTCGGTTTGCAAAATCGGTTGCCGGTTACAAAGGAACTCGCACTCGAGCTTGGCTTTGAGCGGGGCTTTCATCTTTCCGGCGACGGCAGGAGTTTCAACAGCGCCACGCTTGGATTCGGCTGGACTCCTAACGATAGTTTCAAAGCTTCTGCACGTTATGAGTTTCGAGACCGTGGCGGCAATGGACAGATGTTTGCACTCGGTGCGGCAGGAAAACTAACCGAAGGCGTCACGGTACTATCTCGTATGAGATGGTCCAGGAATACTCTTGCGGGCATGGGCGGCTCCAACGTCGACGGTCTGGCGGCGCTGGCGATTCGACCGCTCAAAACGGATCGGGCCGGGTTGCTCTTTAGTTTCAATCACAGATCGCTCCAGCAATCAATTCTCTCCGGCGCTCCCGCCACCCGAGATCGGCTCGACACCGCCGCAGCGGATGGATACTACCAGGCAACCAAGCGGCTTGAACTGTATGGCCGGTTCGCCTTGCGGTTTGCGGCTAATGGCCAGGAGGGTTTGCCTTTCGTTTCTACACTCACATACTTGAGCCAGGCACGAGCCCAATATCGGTTGACTACCAGGTTTGACTGGGCCGCCGAAGCACGTTTGATGTGGCAGCCCTCGTCACGTACTCAGCGCACGATCTATGGAACCGAGCTTGGGTTCTGGGCGATGCCGGATTTGCGATTGGGCCTCGGCTATAACTTCAATGGGGCGGATGAGCCTGCCGGCGTTAGCCCAATACCAACTCGCCGAGGGTTTTACTTCGCCATCTCTTCCAAACTTTCGAACCTGTTCGACCTCTTCGGTACGTCTAGCTCCGGTCTTGCTGACAGCGAAAACAGTGCTGTCACTCCGCCGCCGCCACCGGAAAAGGAAGAGGAGGAAAAATGAGACGCGCTGGGTTAACTCATTTGAATCCGGCGAGTCCTATCTATGCAAACGCGGTGGCGCGGTTGTTAGTGACCTTGTGCGCAATTCTGCTATTGGTCAGCGTGGCATCAGCGCAGACCGACCTCTATCATATCCGGGGAAACGCAACTGCGGGCAGCAATAACCTTTGGAATATTGACCCGACCACCGGCGCAGAGACGCTCGTTTACACAGGTTACCCCGGCGGCAACGCCGCCACCCTTGCGCAACGCCCTTCAGACGGCATGATCTTTTACGCCATCAACTCGTCGGGTGGATCCAACGGACCGGTCTATCGCTTCAACCCTGCAACGCCGAGCGTCGCACCAGTCTTGTTGGGCACGCTGGGAGGCAGCGTAGGCAGCGGGTTCCGCATGGCATTTAGCCCCGGTGGCACACTCTACTTTATGCCCGCTGGCGGTGGTGGAGACAACAACACTCTATACACCGTGAGCCAGACGACCGGCGCTGCCACCTCCGTCGCAACCATCACCGGCACCAATAGCGGCGGCGACATGGCCTTTAACTCCAGTGGCACACTCTATATCGTCGATCAGAACCGAAACCTCTTCACCGCCTCAACCGGAGGCGGCGCTGCAACCTCACTCGGTACAATCAGCGCTTCAGGCAATCCAAACACGATCGGCATCGCCTTCGACAACTCAGGTAGGATGCTTATACAAACGGTCGGAGCTGCCGGAGGTCAATACTGGTCAGTCTCAGGAACAACTGCGACGCTCATCAGCACGATTGGCGGCGGTACGTCGGCCACGGGCGACATGGCCAGCGCAAACGTGCCCTTGCCGAACCTCGCGATAACTAAGACCGATGGCGTCACGACCGTCTACCGTGGCGGCCCCGTCACCTACACTATCGTCGTCACCAACCTTGGCACCTATACGGTGACAGGCAGAGTCACGGACACAGTGCCCGCGACTGTCACCGGTGTTACATGGACATGCTCTGCCTCCGCGGGCTCGTCTTGCGCCGCTGCCTCTGGCTCAGGCAACGCGATTAACACGAGCGCCACTCTCGAAGCCGGCGACACGGCCACCTACACAGTCTCAGGCACCGTCTCGGCGTCGGCAAGTGGCTCGCTGGCGAATACAGCAAACGTTGCCGTGCCGGCTTGGCTAACTGATTCAGCCCCGGCTAACAACACCGCAACCGACACGGATACGATCAACCTCAACGCCAACCTCGGCATCACCAAGACTGACGGCCTCACCAACATCAACCCGGGCAGCGCCATCACCTATACAATCGTGGTCAGCAACGCCGGACCCGACGCCTCAAGCGGATCGATTGTGACAGACACTGTTCCGGCGACCATCACTGGTGTTACCTGGACCTGCGGCTCGGCCACCGGAAGCGCGACGTGCGGGGCTGCGAGCGGTAGCGGCAATTCAATCAGTACAACTGCAAACTTGCCTGCAAGTTCATCGGTAACCTACACGGTTTCGGGCACCCTTTCACCAACGGCTACCGGCACGCTTTCAAACACGGCCCAAGTGATTACCCCGGCCAGCGGCGTCTCCGATCCGACAGACCTCTCGCGCACTGGCGCCGGAAACAATAGTGCAACCGAATCGACTCCCATCAACACAGTACCCGACCTTCTAATCAACAAGTCGCATTCCGGCAACTTCACTGTTGGCGTTAACGGCACTTACACGCTCACGGTAACCAATGGCGGTAGTGGCAGCACGAGCGGAACTTATACCGTAACCGACAACCTGCCGACCGGATTGACCGTTGCCTCGACTCCGACTGGCTCAGGTTGGACCTGCAGCACCACAGTTGTCGGCAGTAGCACCGCCACTTGCACGAGATCGACTGCGATCGCCGCCGGCGCGAGCGCTCCCAATATCACACTTACCGTCGTTGTCAGCGCCGCCGCCTACGCTGCCTCGCCAGTCACCAATGTGGCAAATGTTTCGGGCGGTAACGAGCCGGCTTTCAATAACGGCAACAACTCCGACAGTGACCCGACGACCATTCTTCCTGGTCCCGATTTAACCATCAACAAATCTCACACCGGCAACTTTACCCAAGGCCAAGTCGGCGCAACTTACTCACTCACCGTGACCAACTCCGGCTCAGCAGCTACGACTGCAACGACGGTTACGGTCACCGACACACTTCCCGCCGGACTGACGGCAACTGCCATCAGCGGTACGGGCTGGGCTTGCGTGCTGGGTACTCTGACCTGCACCCGCAGCAACTCGCTGGCGGCCGGCGCAAGTTATCCCGTCATCACGTTGACTGTTACCGTGGCAATCAATGCTGCTGCCAATGTGATCAACTCAGTCAGCGTTTCCGGTGGTGGACAGAACATCACCTCAAACGATACCGACACCGACCCAACTACCATTAACCAGCTGCAAGATTTGACGATTGTTAAATCGCATACTGGCAACTTCACTCAGGGGCAGGTGGGTGCAACCTATTCGCTGACAGCTACTAACTCCGGGTCAATAGCTACCAGCGGAACCGTGACCGTTACCGACACCCTGCCCGCCGGACTTACCGCAACTGCCATCAGCGGAACTGGTTGGAGCTGCGTGCTGGGTACTCTGACCTGCACTCGCAGCGATGCGCTCGCCGGAGGGGCTAGTTACCCGGTCATCACGCTGACCGTCACGGTAGCCAACAACGCTGCGGCCAGCGTCACAAACTCAGCCAGCGTTTCCGGTGGCGGACAAAGCAATACGACCAATGACTCCGCTACTGATCCGACCACGGTCAACCAACTTGCCGATCTAACAATTAACAAATCTCATGCGGGCAACTTCTCGCAAGGACAGGTTGGCGCAACCTATTCCATCACCGCCACCAATTCCGGCTTCGCCGCCACCAGTGGGACTGTGACGGTCACTGACGCGTTACCTGCTGGACTAACAGCCACCGCCATCAGCGGAACCGGCTGGAGCTGCGTTCTCGGCACGCTGACCTGCACACGCAGCGACGCGCTTGCGGCCGGTGCTAATTATCCGGTGATCACCCTTACCGTCACCGTTGCCACCAATGCAGCTGCAAGTGTGACAAACTCAGCTACCGTCTCAGGTGGCGGACAGACCAACACGGCCAATGACTCTGACACTGATCCGACGACGGTCAACCAACTTGCCGATCTGACAATTAACAAATCTCACACCGGCAACTTTACCCAGGGCCAAGTTGGGGCAACCTATTCCCTAACCGCCACAAACTCCGGCTCGGCTGCAACCAGCGGCACAGTTACCGTTACCGACACACTCCCAGCTGGTCTCACCGCAACAGCTATTAGCGGAACTGGTTGGAGTTGTGTGCTCGGAACTCTTACCTGTACTCGCAGCGACGCGCTGGCGGCCGGTGCTAGTTATCCGGTGATCACGCTGACAGTCACGGTCGCCAACAATGCTGCTGCCAGTGTGACAAACTCAGCAACTGTTTCCGGTGGCGGGCAGACAAACACGGCCAATGACTCCGACACTGATCCCACTACCGTCAATCAACTATCCGATCTAACTATCACCAAGTCGCACACTGGCAACTTTACCCAGGGACAGGTAGGTGCAACGTATTCCATCACTGCCACTAACTCAGGATCAGCTGCAACCAGCGGCACGGTCACGGTCACCGATACTTTGCCCGTTGGACTGACCGCCACTGCCATCACTGGCACCGGATGGAGCTGCGTCCTCGGCACTCTGACATGTACTCGCAGCGACGCCTTAGCCGCCGGTTCCAGTTACCCGGTCATCACGCTGACAGTGACCGTCGCCAATAATGCCGCTGCCAGTATCACAAATTCAGCCAGCGTCTCTGGTGGCGGACAGACCAACACGGCGAATGATTCGGCCACCGATCCCACTACCATCAACCAACTGGCCGATATGACAATTGCCAAATCCCACGTTGGCAACTTTACTCAGGGACAAGTCGGCGCAACCTATTCCATCACTGCCACTAACTCAGGTTCAGCCGCAACCAGCGGCACCGTCACGGTTACGGATACTTTGCCCGCTGGACTGACAGCCACGGCCATCAGCGGCACCGGCTGGAGCTGGAGCTGTGTCCTTGGCACTCTTACCTGTACTCGCAGCGATGTGCTCGCCGCCGGTTCTAGTTATCCAGTCATTACCGTTACGGTGACCGTCGCCAACAATGCCGCGGCCAGCGTCACCAACTCAGCCAGCGTCTCTGGTGGCGGGCAGACCAACACTTCGAATGATTCCGCCACCGACCCCACCACCGTTAACCAACTAGCCGATATGACAATTGCCAAATCCCATGTT
>JANNJZ010000045.1:0-7831 GCA_031396065.1 Pyrinomonadaceae bacterium
ATTTCCATATTTCTTCGCCACATGCTACGCGAGCGAGACTAAGAGGGTCAACTTGGTGCGCCGGCATCCCTGTGTGCTCGCCGCGCCGGCATCCTTCATTTTTGTGCTCCGATTAGAGAGCGCTCTTGTGCGCCTGCCTCGTGCCGCCTAAACCGATGATTGAGTGACTCCCGCAAGGGCACACAAGTGTGCTCTCTAAACAATCCTGGCAAAGAAAAGTGTGCCTTGCGTGCTTTTACGCGGAGTGACTTTCAAGATCAGAATTGAATCTAACCAAACCAGCAGGTAGGGATGCTTCGCTCCAAAGCGCTTGAAATAGCACACCTGCTCAACTACTCTTAGCTTGCCGATTATCAAAATAGAGGTTAGAGGTTGAGTTCAGGGACCGTTGTGCGACCGAGCACAACCTTCCTTAACCAACACCTCCTTAATGATAGTCCGTTCGCTTAGACGTGGGCACCGCCCACCGATGCGACGTTGAATGAAAGAGTCCAACCCGTCCCTAAGCGACGTACGTTATCTACCTGAAGGGTGTTGTCCAGGTTGAACCGGTGGGCGGTGCCCACCTCTAAACGGAAGAATGATGATCGCTTGCAACGTATGTACAAAACCATTGGAATCCTGACGGGCGGCGGTGACGCACCCGGCCTTAACGCGGTCATTCGGGCAGTTGTAGCTACGGCAACTGGCCAATATGGCTGGAAGGTTATTGGAATTGAAGACGGCTTCGAAGGTTTACTTGGTGAAACTCACACACGGCCTCTCACAGCCGCCGATGTCAGGGGTTTACTTCCCCGAGGCGGTACCATCCTGGGTACGCGCAATCGCGGAAAATTTGTCGAACTGGATACACACGGGGTGTCCACCAAACCGCAAGCTGTCTACGCTGAGGCGGTCGAGAGCATTCACCGGCTCGGGATTGATGCCCTCGTGGTGCTGGGTGGCGAAGGAACGTTGGCGATTGCCGAAGAGTTTGACCGGCTCGGCGTTCCGGTCGTAGGCGTACCCAAAACCATCGACAACGATCTGGCCTGCACGGAACTGACCTTTGGTTTTATCACGGCGCTGGAAATCGCCACCGATGCGCTTGATCGCCTGCACACCACTGCCGAGTCACACGATCGCGTGATGATTTTGGAAGTAATGGGTAGACACACCGGATGGATCGCTTTGCATTCAGGGCTCGCCGGAGGCGCTGATGTGATTCTGATCCCAGAGATACCATTCACTATGAAGTCGGTGGCCGCCAGAATACGCGAACGCGACGAAGCTGGATCGAATTTCAGCATCATTGTTGCTGCCGAAGGGGCGCTGGAGACGGGGCGTGACCTGATTTACCAGGACAAGGGCGACGGTCAGCAGGCCCCTCGGCTTGGCGGGATAGGGTCTTACTGTGAGAAGGAACTCGAAGCGCTTACGGGCAAAGAAGCCCGCTGCGTGGTGCTGGGACACTTGCAACGCGGTGGCAGACCCAACGCTTTCGATCGCATGCTGGCCACCAACTACGGCTCGTGTGCCGTAAGGGCTTTGGTGGACGGGAAACGCGGGACGATGGTCGCGCTCCAGGCCGGCGATGTAATCACCGTGCCAATCAGCATGGCCATCGCGAATCTTAAAACTGTACCGGCTGAAGGCCAGCTGGTGCGCACCGCCCGCGATACCGGGATTTCCTTTGGCGCTCCAGACGAAGCGAAGTATCATCGCCAAAGTGCGTAGGTTCGAATGGCAGAGATTTTGATCATTTTGGACTCTGAACTAAACGAGGAAGTGACCTAAGTTGTCAGCAGACATAAAAATAAAACTCCAGGCACAACTGGACGATTTGGAATCTGAACTACGAGTCCATCTGCCTAAGGAAATCAAGCGGGCACTTGAATTTGGGGATCTGCGTGAGAACGCTGAGTATCGAGCGGCCCTGGACCGGCAGAATGTGGTTAAAGCTCGAATCGTGGAGCTGCGCAAACGCATCAGCGAAATAGGTTCAATTGATGTCTCGAAAATATCGCACACTAAAGCTAGTTACGGCTCGACCCTGATCCTATATGACGGCGAGCGCGATGAAGAAGTTACCTACCGGTTGGTCACACCGGAAGAAAGCGATCCGCAAGCGGGATTGATATCCACCACCTCGCCAGTGGGGAAGAGCTTGATGGGCAAGGAAGAGGGCGACGAAGTGGTAGTGCGGACTCCGGCGGGCGCGCGCAATTTTGAAATCAGGCGATTGACAACGATTCACGACCAAGTTCAGAACGAGGCGTGACCCAGTCCGCAGATTACGCAGATTCTGCAGGAAAGTAGGATATTTCAGCGAGTAGATTTGAATCTGCGAAATCTGCGGATTATCTGACCTTGACACCCCTTAGACCCCTCAATAAAATTCGCAGTTTGATTAGGACAACACGAAAAAGCAGCTTGGGTGTCGTGCCTTAAGGGAGAATTCAACCGGAAATGTTTGTTGACGGAATAGGTCGCGGGGCCCAAAGAATTATTGACGCGATGGTGCGTTGGCTTGCCTACGGCCATATTAATCCAAACTTCCTGACCGTAATCGGCGTAGCTATTAACGTTGGCTCGGGGATGCTGTTCGGTTTTGGATATTTTTTCTGGGCCGGAATTGTCCTCATTGTAGCGAATCTCTTTGATATGTTGGACGGGCAGGTGGCCCGGCTTTCAGGCCGTGTTACTCGGTTCGGCGGCTTCCTTGATTCATCCCTCGACCGGCTCTCGGACATGGTGGTATTTGTCGGTTTGATGGTGTTTTACGCTCGAGATACGGAGTTCCATTCGACCCTGAATGTTTTTCTTGCCGGCGCAGGACTAATGGGAGCAGTTATGGTAAGCTACGCCAGCGCAAGGGCTGAAAGTTTAATTCCCAAATGTGACGTTGGCTTTCTTCGCCGTCCTGAACGTGTAGTACTTTTCATAATTGGCGCCTTAAGCACTCATCCGGGTTCGACAAATTTCTTCGCTAACCGAATGCCGGCAGTCCTGTGGGTACTTGCGGTAGGTTCTTACTGGACCTTCGCGCACCGCATGTATCACACGTGGTATGAATTGAAAAAAGCGACTACGAAACCGCCTGAAGACAACGTGCGCACGGTTTCCACATCTAATTCCGGGCCTGAACGACTACCTGAGCAGCCTTTGATAACCAAAGCTGGTTAAGTGAGTCTCCCGACGACATGTAACTAATATCCGGCTTTCACTATTGAGGTACTAAACACCGTGAAGATTTGCCCCTGCTGTGGTTTTAAATCCGAATCCGTCCTGAACCGGGTGCTGACCGACGCTTGTGATTCGTGTGGTGCTCGCCCAGTAGGTGAACCACTCCCACGTCCCGTTCATCAACTTCCATCGTTTGGCCGCTCGCTCTTGCTGGCAGTCATCGGGGCATTGATGGTGCTCATTTTCGCAAGTCAAACGATCATTGCGTTATTCCAAATCGCGCCGCCCAGCGTGACTCCGACCCTGACGCTATCTTCAATAGTTCCTCTTGATTTCTCGACCTGGCTCGCTGCTGCTGAAACTGCCTCCTGGCGTCTTAAGTGGTTTATGATCCCCCTAAGCCTGCTCGTTGTTTTTGGCAGCCGTAAGCTTTATCGTTCAATTCAGCAATCGCCGGCGAGCTTCTGTAGCCTGCGCTACGCCCGTAATGGTTACTTAGCCTCCGTTGCGGTTCCGTTGTTGGTCCTGATTCTTATCGGTATCACGGTACCGACGCGTTTGGAACGCCGGCAATGGGGCATCGAGGCAAAAGACAACGCCCTCATTTACAGATTCGATCGCGCATTAGAGGAGTATCGAGAGAAGACTGGCGGTCTGATCAGCGATCCCAATGATCTACTCAAGGAGCTGCCCGACGCAGACGGCTCACTCGCCGAAGCTCTGAGGAATCTCGATACTTCCGGCTACAAACCCACCGCGGATCTGGCGGCGATGCCGACCAAGAAGCCTCAACAATTGCGAGGCCTCGTTATTCGAAACGCTTCCATGAGCACAGCTGACGATGCGCCAGGCGAACGGCTTTCATTCACAAACTATGAACTCCCTTTGCCCGGGCCAGACAAAATCGCGGGCAACGAGGATGACCTGATCGTTCGCGACGGCATCATCTATAAAGCCTCTGAGGCTCCGCGGCGAAGTGTCACCACCGCAGGATCAGCCCAAACTCGCAAACCCTAACTGACCTAAATCGCCCTATCTCGCGTTGTATCTCGCCAGCAGTAGTCGATCTCCTACATCACCCAAGGCAACACAAATCCGTGTTCATGAGACTTCGTGTAGACTCAGTTGGATTGTGACGAAACGTCTGCCAAGCTGGGATACCATTTTCAGCCGGTGGTGCCTAATTTGGGGAAATCCTTGGCGGAACTTTGCGGCTCTTTGCGTACTCTACGGTAAAAACCTTAGAACAGAATTAACCGCAAAGATCGCCACGAACGCAAAGCTCACGCAAAGAGTTGAACCCAGGGAAACTACCATTTCATCCTGCTCATTTCCCCGCTCGACCATTTTCAACGTAGTATTACCGCTTTCCGGTGTCCCCAGGTTCGACTTTCGACACTGAGTGCTTACGAATGTTTCGCAAGATCCTAATTGCCAATCGCGGTGAGATCGCTGTCCGAATAATTCGGGCATGCCGCGACCTCGCCATTTCACCTGTCGCCGTCTATTCAGAAGCTGATACGAACGCCGTTCATGTAGGTCTCTGCGACGAAGCACTCTGCATTGGCCCCGCTGCATCAGTCCAAAGCTATCTCAACATCACCGCGATTATCGATGCCGCCAAGTCAACCGGCGCCGAAGCGATTCACCCTGGCTATGGCTTCCTGGCCGAGAATGCCGACTTCGCTCAAGCGGTTGTGGATGCGGGATTGACCTTTATCGGTCCCAGCCCGTCAGCAATGCGAATTATGGGTTCAAAGACGAGTGCTCGCCGCGCTGCGGTGGAAGCTCAGGTTCCCATCGTGCCTGGCACGGTTGAGCCACTGAACTCGATCAACGAAGCGCGGAAAGTCGCTCGGGAGTTTGGTTATCCGGTAATGCTAAAGGCTTCGGCTGGCGGCGGCGGGAAAGGCATGAGGCTGGTGGCCTCGGATGACGAACTAGACTCGGCGTTGAAGGGCGCTCAGTCTGAAGCAGCTTCGGCTTTTGGCGACTCGTCTGTCTATCTTGAAAAAGCGATCGAACGCCCGCGACATATTGAAATCCAGGTTTTCGCCGATAGTCACGGCAACGTTGTTCATTTGGGTGAACGCGAATGTTCGATTCAACGCCGCCATCAAAAGGTCATTGAAGAGTGTCCCTCACCAATTAATGACCGAGGCATGCGCGAACGAATGGGCACGGCGGCTGTCAGTCTGGCGCGCGCGGTCAACTACGTTGGTGCAGGTACAGTTGAGTTTCTGGTTGCCGATGCGACGCGCGACTTCTATTTTCTGGAAATGAATACCCGCCTTCAGGTTGAACATCCCGTAACTGAATTGGTAACCGGCATAGATCTCGTTCGTGAGCAAATCACCGTCGCCGCCGGCTCGCAGCTTTCGTTCAAACAGGAGGAGGTTAGCTGGAATGGGCACGCGATCGAATGCCGCGTCTATGCCGAGGATCCGGAAAACAATTTCTTCCCTTCCCCCGGAAGGATCACATATTTGAAGGTCCCGAACGGACCCGGCATCCGCGATGATAGCGGCGTTGAATCAAACTCCGAAGTTTCGATCCACTACGACCCGCTCATTTCGAAACTTGCTGCATGGGGGCGCACTAGAGACGAGGCTATTGATCGCTTGCGGCGCGCGCTGGATGAGTATGAGGTGGCCGGGATCAAAACCACCTTACCTTTCTTTCGTGAGATTGTTCGCGATGCAGAGTTCCAATCCGGGCAGCTCGATACGGATTTCATCTCTCGTTTTAATCAACGCCGCAGTGCAGTACGGGAATCGGAAGACCGCGGCGAGCAACAAGCGCAGGATGACATCGCGCTTATAGCTGCCTCGATCCATTACGCCAGGTTGCAAAGAACTGCATCCCGAAATGGTCAGTTACCCCTCGATACTAAATCGCGTTGGAAGATGTCGGGCCGGGTTGAATCGTTGGCAAGTCGGGACATCCTGAGTGTTCGAGACAAGAAAACGAAGAGGTAACTTTGCTTTCTCTGTGCATCCTCAGTGTTCTCTGTGCCTCTGTGGTGAGTGCCTCGGCTTATGAATCCACCACAGAGACGCAGAGGGCACAAAGGTCACACAGAGGTAATTATTGATGAAGCTAAACGCCCAACTTTCCGGAAATGAACACGAAATCTCGCTGGATTTCGACAATGGCACCGCGTTGGCGGAAGTCGGCTCGCGACGTTATGAGATTGAGATTCGCGAGCTAGCGGACGGACAATATTTGCTGGTAGATGGCTCGAGAATTTACAGGTGTCGAGTTGAACCCCAGCGCGAATCTCAAAACTCATTTGAGGTAGTTCTGCGAGGCCAGGCCCGCGACATAACCATCATTGACCCGAAGCGTCTGCGCAGTACCCATAGCGCCGGCGCTCACCAAGCGGGCGCGGCCCAAATAGTTTCACCAATGCCAGGCAAGATCGTGCGGGTGCTGGTCGAGGTTGGGGCACAGGTTGAGGCAGGTACAGGAATTATCGTTGTTGAAGCAATGAAGATGCAGAATGAGATGAAGGCGCCAAAAGCCGGCCTAGTTGTTTCGATTAATGCTGAAGAGGGTGCAACCGTAAGCGCCGGCGACGTGCTGGCCGTGATTGAATGAAACCAACGCCGAATAGGTCCTATACTTTTCAGTTTTGGTGATTTTGGAATTCGGACCACAAACCGCAAATCTGATGCCTCTATCAACCACGCCGCCTAACGCTTTAGACCCATCTCATCTTCGGATCCTGCTTTGGGATATCGATGGCACACTGATCCATTCCCTGCGGCGTGGGGCTTTCAAAGACTACACAATTCCTATGCTCGAAGACGTCTTTGGCACGGCCGGCAAACTGGGCGAGATGCAGGTCTCCGGGATGACGGACCTGGGAATTGTTGCCCAGGCTTTGGAGCATGAAGGTTTCACCCACGAGCACATTAGGGAACGGATAGATCATCTCCGCGAAAGTTACATGACGGCAATGCACAAGGCGACGGGCAACGGGGTAGAGTTCTTTGAGCTTTTACCTGGCGCCCGAGAGGCACTCCAGGCGGCAGCAGATGATCCGCGTTATCACTCCGCCCTGTTGACCGGCAACATCGAACCGGCCGCGCATTTGAAGATGAGTTTGGTGGGCTTGTCTGAATTCTTTGATCTACCCGGTGCCTTTGGTGATGAGTCGCATGACCGCAAGGACCTTCCCGCTCTGGCAGCCGGCCGAATCAGCAAACAACTTCAAGTTGATCTCGCACCCGAGCAATTCATCATTATTGGTGACACCCCTAATGACATCGAATGTGCGAAACATTTCGGGGCCCGTTCACTCGTCGTTGGCACCGGCAGATTGTTTTCCACCGAAGATTTGCTCGCCTGTTCTCCTGACGCGTTCCTTCCAAATCTGGCCGACGCTCAACAGCTCATGAGCACCCTGGCTGAGCTTTAGCAGGCTGAGGACTCCTGGCAGATATTGTAGGGGCGGCAACTCAGTGGCCGCCCCGCTTGGTTGCGACGCCACTCAACCTTTCGACATTACGCAAATGCACCAAGGGGTGGCCACGGAGTTGTTTGTTGTCAAGACATCCTTTACAGATCGTTATCACGACATCCTTTACACTTTGTAATGGCCTAGGCTGCCACTTTCGGCCGGGCGCAAAGCTTGAAGAAGGTCTTAGTAGAATAGTGACTG
>JANNJZ010000437.1:0-6809 GCA_031396065.1 Pyrinomonadaceae bacterium
TGGTTGCGGAGTAATGTCGGTAATGCTGATGACAGGTTGGACCCGGTTTATGTTTACCAGCGGCCTCACTGGCGCCAACTCTTCTCCAGCGAGTAGGCGCGGGAGCAAACGCGGCTGGTAATAATCGCGCATGAAGATTTCAAGCGGACGTGGTTTCAACGGTTCGTCGGCCATTGCCCAATGTAGGCCACGAATTTCTTCCAGGTTGTTTGTGTCAAACCGTCCTTCAGCATCGACGACCACCCAAGTGCCATCTCTGAATGAGATCAGCCGGCATAGCTCTTCGCCCGTCGCTGTTTTCCAAATACGCGTGGTTGTGTCCTGGCTGCCCGTCAATACAAACTTGCCATCACCGGAAAATGCGACACTCAGAACCGGAGCCGGATGCTTAAACTCTCTAATCAATTTTCCAGTAGCCACCTCCCACAATCTTACAAACGGTTCGCTGCCCTCGTATTGCAGCGGTGCGATTCCCGTCAATATGAAGCGACCGTCCGGCGAAAACGCTACTACGGTATTAGCGATTGAAATTCCGCTGGCCTTTTGGCCCTTAAAGGATCGGAGTTCTTTACCGGTCGATGTTTCCCACAAACGAGTGATGGTGTCCCCGCTACCGGTTGCGAACGTTTGGCCCTCTGGCGAAAAGGCGACGGACGAAACCCACAGAGGGACTTGAACCTTGAGAAGCTCTTTACCGGTAATCCCATCCCACAGGCTGGCAATGTTTGGACCGGCGCCGACACCAGTAGTCCACGATCCACTACCGATAAGGAGGTAGCGACTATCTGGAGAAATGGCGACGGCCCGCACATCGGAGCCTGCCGAATATTCGAATCTCAGTAGCAGGCGTTCTGAGTCTACCTCCAACAAACTCACGATCGCCTTGCCAACCAGGCCTGGTTCTCGAGATGCGATGAGAAGCTTGCGACCGTCCCGCGATACTGCCGTTGGGCTGATTGGAAACCTCTGCGTAAAAGTTTTTACCTTTTCACCTGTGTTCACATCCCAAAGGTTGGTAGCGTCTGCACCAAATCCGCTGCCGGTCAAAGCCAACCGGCTGTCGCCCGAAAACATCACCGACCCGACGGGAGCTCGGTGTTTGAGCTCATGTTCCTGTCGACCTGAGTCTACATTCCAAAGGTGTGCAGCGTAGTTGTATTGCGCCCCACCTACCCCAACGCCTTCCAATCCGAAGTGGGTCCCCATTCCGGATAAAATAAAATGGCCATCCGGCGAGAAAGCGACCGCAACGACAATGGCGGCGTATCCTTCAAATAGTTGCCGGCTTTGGCCGTCCTCTGTGTTCCAACTACTCACCACCCGATTCCCGGTCCCAACTGCAACAAACTGCTTACCATCTGGAGCGAACGCAAGATGTTTGACGAGCGATCTCCACTTGAAGCGATTCACTTCGCGACCGGTAACTGTTTCCCAGACATGGACATTGAAATCTTCTGTCGCAAGCTCGTCTTTACCGCTTCCGCTGATGAAATATTTTCCGTCAGGCGAATAAGTAATGGAATGGACCCGAGAGGGATGCTTAAACTCGCGCAGCTTTGCACCTGATGACACATCCCAGAGTCGGACAATGCTGTCCGGCTTACCCCCTGCTTGCTGTTCCGTTCCACCTGTCAATAGGAACTGGCCATCCGGGGCAATCGACATGGGAATACTTATAAGCCCATTTCCATCTTTAAATTTGCGCACTTCAAGTCCGCTGGCCATGTCCAGCATATGTACGGCTGCGTCGAAGGCGCTCGCAAAAATACTCTTTCCATCCGGCGAGAACCTTACGTCAACAATAAAAGTTGGAAGCTTTGTCTTATAGAGGCGTAGGTCTTTCCCGGTAAGAGTTTCGAACAGGCGCACGGTTGATCCGTTACCGATAAAGTCTCCAATTAATACGGAATTACCATCGGGAGAAAACGCCACGGAACTGACGCGGTGTATTTCATACTTCTGAACCCGCTCGCCGGTGTTCACATCCCAAAGGATCGCATACGCATCCTGGTGCCCGGAATTAAACTGTAAGCCAGCCTTACTGAGGTCATCCCTCCCGCCTGCGGTAAGAATGAACTTACCGTCAGGCGAAAACGCAAAGGCGACAAGCAAAGATGGCTGCACGAATTCCCTGATTGGGGTTCCGGATTCGGCGTCCCACAAAAACAACGAAGTGTCAGTTCCCATCGTTGCGACGAACCGGCCATCCGGCGAGTAGGCGGCGTCTCTTATGTCGGCATTGTGCCCCAGTTGAATCGACAATCGAGGGCGTTGATCTCGGGATGAGGAAGCGTCACTCGTCAGGCTTTGGGCAATGAGCGAACTGGAGGCCTGCAAGACGAACGCAGAAATGACTAACGAACGAACTAGATGGACGATCATATGCCCCTCCGAATGTGAGACACTTCCTATCCGCCCATCTTACTTCAACTCGTCAATTTGCGGGTCATAACTAAGCGCAGCGTGGGCCCGTGAAAAAGGCAGGGGCTATCCGCAGATTACGCAGATCAAAAGCATCAATCTATCTCCAGCCATTAACTCCTGGGTTTAGACTGCTGCGGACTATGTTCGTCTGGTTTCTGTCCATCGATTTTGATCAGGAAATCTGTGTAATCTGCGGATGTCCTTCTGTTGTCGGCTAATCGTCGACCAGCATCTTGAAACCGCCGAAGACCATGCGCTTGACGTCAAACGGCATCGGCCCTTTCCCCATCAGCTTGTTCATCCGTGGATCACTCATCACCTTGGCGTTGACGCGGTCACGATCGGCGCGTGACTTGTACACGATAAAGGAGACTATGACCGTCTCGCCGGGTTTGGGCTTCACCGTTTTGGTAAACGAAACTCCAAACTTCACCTCCAGGTCGTCACCAACCGCCTCGATGTATTGAAGAGCGCCGTGCTCGCGCCAGACCTTGCCCGCCTTCTTCGCAATGCTCCGGTAAGCCGGCAGGTTCTGCTCAGGGATAGGTAAGATAAATCCATCAACGTATCGCATAGTTTCTCTCCTTAGTTTATTTTCATTATCTGAATTCTGCCCGCAGTTTGAAGAAAGGCTATCCGCAAATTACGCGGATTACGAAATCTCGGATGAAGTAACGTCGCTCGCGTGTCATTCTTTACTTTGTTTAGAGAGCGCACTTGTGCGCCTGTCTTGCGCCACCATAAACGGGACTGAGCGGTTCCTGCACGGGGCACACAAGTGTGCTCTCTAAACAATCATTCAAATTCAATCATTCTTTACTCTGTTTAGAGAGCTGCCAGGGGCAGATCTACACTTCCGGCAGACCACTGACTTCTTTGACCGGACGTACTTCAACCGTTCCAATCCGCGCGCCAGGAATTCGTCCGGCGATGTTAACCGCCTCGGCCAAACTGACGGCGTCGATGAGAAAATAGCCGCCCACTTGCTCTCGGGTCTCGGCGAAGGGACCATCGGTAACAATGCGGTTACCATCGCGCACTGACACCCTGGCGGCGTCAGCCGACGAATGCAACGGCGCGGCGTCGAAATATTGCCCGGAGCGGTGAAGCTGGTTGGCCAGTTCAATTGACTCCGCCAACATTTGCTCGCGCTCAGTCTCGCTCAAGGCGCCGAGGACTTCTTCGTTGTGCTTAACAAGTAAAATGTATTTCATAGTTCTAAGTTTTTAGCCCAAGCGCATCCGCAGATTACGCAGATTACACCAATTGAGAGGGGGCATATTCCGCAGCTACTGCGCCGCTTCAGACTGGACCTGATTGACGCTTGAATCGGTGCAATCTGCGTAATCTGCGGATACGGTTTTAGTTTTCGTCAGTCCGTGAACCACGACCTGCGGCCATACGCGACCAACGCCAACAGGAGCGCAGACACGCCCGGTGCAATCGCAAATGAAACACCCGGACCAAGGACCGCCATCACAACCGCGCCAATCATGATGATAAGCAGCCCTACCGCAGCCAGCGGCGTTAGACCACGTCGAATCCGCAGCAGTCCGGGAAGAATCAGACCGAGTCCGCCCAACACCTCACACACGCCGATGAATCGCACCAGCAGTCCCGGCAGGTTGATTTGATTCGGTGGCCCCATCGCGGCCATCGCTTCCGGCGAAACGATCAGCTTCATTCCTCCGGCAAACAGAAACAGCAGTGCGAGCAACACCTGAATGATCCATAGCGCTACGTTCATTATTAGTCTCCTTCCTCACGCAAAGGGATCAACGCACGCAGCCGGTCGTCTCGCAGCCAGAGCCCGCCCCAAACCAGCACGCCCATAATGATTGGAAAGATTACTGGGAACAGACCCTCGCCGACGCGCACGTGAGTGGCGACTGCGCCACCAAGATATCCGGTCAACAAAATCGCTCCGAGGACCGCGGTCCGCGGAATGACATAAAGCAGAGTGCAGGCAGTTAAGACCATGCCAAGTGGAACAATAACATTCTCGGGATACCCCAGCTTGACTGTGGCTTCCACGACCAGCGCCGGCTTGAACAGTTTCATAACGCCATCCATGAGCAGGAAAAGTATCGGTAGAGCGCTGACGATACGTCCAGCCCAGAGCCTTCCTTTAGACACTTGGACAGCTTGAGTGTTCGGTTTCATTAAATTCCTTCTCCACTTCTTATGCTGAAAGCGTTGGCTAATTCCAGTTTGCTTCAACCCTGGGTTCAAAGACCCGCAAGTAACCTTTCGCAACTCTGAAGGAGTTGCGACTGCTTTGTGTTCTGCGACTGGGGACGCAACTCCTTCAGAGTTGCGTCTTCGAGAAATTAATTTGTCTTCCCCAGGGTAGCCAAAGCGCAACCCTGGGCTGGAATTAGCCAACGCTTTCAGCGTTATTCGTCACAGCAGCCGTCGACTTTTACCAAGCTCCCATGCTGATCGCGGTGCCCATCACATCATCACTGCTTCCGTGCCTGAGTCTCCTGAATCCGTGCTTTGACGACCTTCTTCACGAGTGCAGTCGGAAGCTTCTTGTCCAAGGGGAAGCGAAGTGTCCCCTTCGAGGCGTGATACGACTTGATCTCGTCTTTATAAGCATCCAGGACCGCGTAGCTCATCGGGAACAAGCTGCAGTGATTCTTGAATGCTGCGATGCTAATGAGTGGACGACCGTTAAGTTTGAAGGTTGGAATCTGGTACCAGATTACCTCGACCGCCTTCGGCACAGCGGCTTTGATAGTTTTACGAAGTTTCTCAATCGCAGCGCGCGCTTCTTCGGGCACGCGCGCAAAGTAGTCTTCTACATCGCTCGGCTGAAGGCGAGTTGCGGAAGTTGTTCCGGTGTCCATGGTTTACTCCTCTTTGGCAGCTCACGCTGATGTTATCTGAGCTTGTCTCTAAGCTTGGTTCTGCGGCTTGGCCGCCTTCCCTGCGGTGAGGCTCCGCCTCACCGGCACCTCTATTTATTTTGAGGCTATGCCTCCGCGCGACATCAGAGGCGCAGCCTCGAAGAATGAAACCGCTATCGGAAAGGCCGAGCCTTTCCGCACGGAAGGCGGCAGAGCCGCAAATTGTTCGCTACCCTTTGGTTGTCGCTCGCTCGCAGTTAATCATCCACGGGATGCCAAACTGATCGATGAGCATCCCGAAACGCGGCGAAAAGAAAGTCTCCGCTATCGGCATCTGCACAGTCCCATTTTCCGCCAGCGAGTGAAAGATGCGTTCTGCCTCCGCGGGTTCCTTGACCCGGATCGACAAGTAAATGCCTTTCGGTTGCTCATAATGCCCCGGCGGCGCATCCGATGCCATCAACACCATATCGCCCACTTTCATATAGGCGTGAAGCACTTTGTCGCGCCATTCCGCGGGCACCCCACCTTCCGCCGGCGAACCAGCATGAGTGTTCATTGCTTCAATCTTGCCACCAAGGACTTTCTCATAGAACTTGAAAGCCGCTTCGCATTCGCCGTCGAAAAGAAGGTAGGGATTCAATTGCATTGTTAACTCCATTCAAGCGATTTAATAGTCCGCGTCACTGCGGTCCGAGTCCGCGGCAGTAACCCGCCTGTAAAGGAGGGCTTGGATCTCGCCTCTGAGAGCCCTCCTTAACAATCAGGCTCCTGCCCCGAGAGAGTGGGCCGCATTGCTCAACTCGCTGGCGTCGAAAGACTAGCGAGGGCTCTCTCTTGGCGTGGTTCTGCGGCTTGGCCGTCTTCCGTGCGGTGAGGCTCCCCGCCTCACCGGCACCTCTATTTATTTTGAGGCTATGCCTCCCGCGCGACATCAGAGGCGCAGCCTCGAAGAATGAGACCGCTATCGGAAAGGCTGAGCCTTTCCGCACGGAAGGCGGCAGAGCCGCAAAGGCGTCCACCGCACCGCACCTCGGCTAACTCTCTGTTTTACTGCCCACCCAAAAACTTGACTCATTCACATCAAGTTTTACCCGACAAGTAATCTAGTTTTCCGGCAGGCCCTCAATCTCCATCACCGGTCTGATCTCGACTGTGCCGAATTGTGCCGGGGGAATCCTTTCGGCGATGCGGATCGCTTCGTCGAGGTCCGCGGCATTGATTAGATAATAGCCACCGAGTTGCTCACGGGTTTCGGCAAACGGCCCATCAGTCACCAGCCGTTTGCCGTTGCGCACCCGAACACTGGTGGCCGTCGCTACGGGATGGAGCGGGCTGGCATCCAGATACTGTCCGCTCGAGTTGAGCTGCTGCGTGAGCTGGGCCGACTTCACGTAACAATACTCGCGCTCGCTGTCGCTCATCACCTGCTCATCCAGATAAACCAACATCATGTATTTCATATTGGGTCTCCATTAATCAATCGAACGCTTGTGGCTTTCATTGTCGTCCGTTTAGAGGTGGGCGGTGTCC
>JANNJZ010000463.1:0-10824 GCA_031396065.1 Pyrinomonadaceae bacterium
CACATCGTAAAGCCCTAACTCGACTTCCCCCGACCTACACTGGGTAATATCAACAATAAGCGTTCCGTTATCTACGGCATCTGAAATCACCTGCAGGAACTCCGGGGTGCTTGGTGCGTTACCGGTACCGAAAGTTTGAAGGACAACACCTCGCAGACCGGTTTTACATAAGATGTTTCTTAGCAGATCCGTACTCATCCCTGGGAAAATGTCTATGCTTGCGATGTTGGGTTCAAGTGCATCAACCAACCTTAGAACGTGATGCCCACCGACGGCAGTCATCGAGTTGCCTATTTTGATGTGCTCTCCGATTTCGGCGAGAGGTGGATAATTGGGCGATGCGAAGCCGCTAAAACTGCTGGCACTCAACTTCGCCGTCCGACATCCTCGAAATAGATAATCACGGAAAAGCACCGACACCTCCGGGACTACGGTACCGCCGAGCGTCTTAGCAGCAGCTATTTCAATCGCGGTCACAACGTTTTGTACTGCATCTGACCGTGTACGAGCTATTGGCAACTGTGAACCGGTTATGATGACCGGCTTGTTGAGGTTCTCAAGCATGAATGCCAATGCTGAGGCTGTATACGCAAGGGTATCGGTGCCGTGAAGAATGACGAAACCTTCGTACTCCTCGTAATGCGCTTTTACTACACGGGCCATTTCCTGCCAGTCAGCTAGCGTAATGTTTGAAGAATCAAGTGGCTTTGGCCAAGTGTGGGTTCCCAGTCGAATCCATTCATCTTTGATAAAAATCTTCTTATCTCGACTGTCATAATTGGGGAGCTTTTGAATGATTTCCTCAAGTGGCGCGGGCTCAAGCGGACTAGCGGGATCGTTGCGATCCTTTGGTAGGCTTCCTATCGTACCGCCTGTATAAATGATGAAGACTCCATGGTCGTCTGGCATCTTAATCCTCCTTCGATTTTAGCGAACGGCAAGGCTTTGGAGTTTGGTGGCTCTGAGCGTATGGCGGCGAAGTCTATGGCAGCCTTACAGCGATGTCAAGGGTGTTACATTAGGCCATAACCTTATTGATTTAAGTGTAATCCAGCGTGTTGCAAGTACTCGATCAGTGTTTCATTTCTTAGCTAGCACTAGTTTACTCTGCTTGATAATACTGCGTCGCGCAGGTCGGCTGACGTTTTCGTACTAGCAGTGGAGCTAAAACGCATTCAAGTTGTGACACCATGAAAGTCTTAGCGCTGTTTCAAATATATCTTCCATATTTTTTGCCCCGCACGAACGAATGGTCGGCTGCCCCTTATCTCCAACACTTTTTCGACGTAGAAGGACAACGAGTGAATGTGCATCCGCGAAAGGCCGACGAAGAACTATTTCCCAATCCGATTGACAAGGAACTTTCCGAGCTAGAAGTCCAGATTCAGTCAGACTTCATTGTGCCTTCGAATGCGCCGAGTACCGTTGCGTTGCGAGACAGATGCTTTGATCGCATTGAAGCCCAAGTGTTTGGTGAAGTTGTCAACAAGGACGTTTGTCGTCAACCGGAGGTAACGTTCGCTTATCGAAGAAGTGCAATCAGTGCATGTAACAAGTTTCTGTATCATTGCAGAATTGCGGGGCGTGACGGTGAAATTGGCGGGCTAATTTGGCACTACAGCTTCGATCACGATCGCCGCTATTTCTCTTATCCTCATACCCTGATTTGGTTTGATGTTGAAACGAAAGAGGTCTTAAACATTGACGGAAAACCCCTCTGGGTAGCCCAGTCCGGTGCAATTAGATCTCCCGCGCGAATACCTATAGATCTTTCGCTGCTAAACGCTAGCCTCTCGGCAAACCAAGAGCCGAAATTGCCTATTGCGTTATTGGTATCAGCTAAAGAGAAGTTAATGCTAGAGCAACTTCAAGAAGGAATGGTCTGCTTGGCGAGTGCCTGTGAGATTGCCTCGTCTCAGTTCTTACAGCGGAAAGGGCTCACCAGTAACCCGACGGTTGATCGAATACTGCGTCAGCGCAAGAGTTTTGCTGAAAAACGATACGACGAGATCACTCAATTCGCCGTTGGACGATCCCTCAAAGTTGAGAACCCAGCTGCCTTTGCGCTTTTAGAGAACGCATACAAAACTCGTAATAGTGTTGTGCATAACGGTGAGCTGAAATACTACGACAGCATATCGTCGCAAGAGGTTCTGGTAACCCGCTCGATGATTAACGACTTCTTTCGCGGCTGCGAAACCGCTATTGACTGGATAGAAGCTATGTAACAGACCATCTGCTAAGATTATCGCCGCAGAACAAGCGATTTAAAGTGACGCAGTTGAGTGTTAGTTAACCTGATAGTAGGAGTGAAAGTTGAGTGAGTTCGCACGCCGCTTAGACGCAACGCTAGCCCGCAATGACCACAATGAAGCATCGCCCGAAAAGCCAAGGCGCATGAACTTCATCAAGTCCAAACAGCGCGTCGCCGACCACGGGGAGGTTTTCACCCCGGCATGGATGGTCGAGGCGATGCTTGACTTGGTGAAGGACGAGACCGAGCGCATCGACTCGCGTTTCCTGGAGCCGGCCTGCGGGAGCGGACACTTCCTCGTCCAGGTCCTGCAGCGCAAGCTTGCCGCCGTGGAACTCAAATACGGCAGGTCCGATTTCGAGCGGCGGCACTACGCGCTGCTTGCGCTGATGTGCCTCTACGGAATCGAGCTCCTGTCGGACAATATTGTCGAGTGCCGCGCGAACCTGCTGGAGATCTTCGCCGAGTATCTGAATCTCGATCAGTCGGACGACCTATATCCCGCCGCCTTCTACGTGCTTTCGCAAAACCTCGTCCACGGCGACGCCCGGACAATGTGCACGCACGACGACCAACCAATCACCTTCGCCGAGTGGGGCTATCTGGGTAAGGGCAGGTTCCAGCGGCGTGACTTCCGCTTCGACAGCCTCACCCTATCATCGGCATACAGAACCGAAGCGTCGCTCTTCGCCCATCTTGGCAAGCACGAGATTTTCACACCCACCAAACCCAACTACCCGCCAATGACAGTCAGTGATCTGGCAACTGTTGCGCAGGAGGCCATAGTATGAGCGTCCAAGCAAGCTTTTCATTGCGCGGCCGCAACCCGGATGTGCTGACGTGCATTGCAAATCTCTCCAACGACGAGGTGTTCACACCGCCTGAGTTCGCGAACAGGATGCTGGACACGCTGGCCGAGGCGTGGGCCGCCAACAACGACGGTGCGAACATCTGGGCCGACAAGACGGTCAGGTTCTTGGATCCATCCACCAAATCCGGCGTGTTTCTACGTGAGATCACGAGCCGCCTCAACATTGGTCTGGAGAAGGAGATTCCGGAACTGGAGAAGCGCGTGGATCACATCCTCACGGAGCAGGTGTTCGGCCTCGGCATTACGCAAATCACCAGCCTGCTGGCGCGCCGGAGTGTGTATTGCTCAAAGCACGCGACTGGCAAGCACTCCATCGCTAGGTCGTTCACCAGTGATGATGGGAACATTTGGTTCCAGCGCATCAAGCACACTTGGGATGGCGACAGGTGCAAGTATTGTGGCGCTCCTCGATCCGTTTTTGATCGGGCCAAAGGCCTTGAAACCCACGCCTACGCGTTCATACACACTGACAACATCAAGCCTCGGCTGGCCAAGATGTTTGGAGAAAACATGCAATTCGACGTGATCATCGGGAACCCGCCGTATCAACTGAGCGATGATGGCTTTGGAACTAGCGCAGCGCCCATTTATCACCACTTCGTAGAGCAAGCAAAGGCACTGGAGCCACGCTATCTGTCGATGGTCATTCCTGCCCGTTGGTTCGCAGGTGGCAAAGGGTTGGACGAGTTCAGAGAGTCGATGCTCGCCGACGATCGCCTACGCTCGATTGACGACTATCTCAGCGCGTCGGACGTCTTTCCAGGCGTGGGTCTCAAGGGCGGCGTTTGCTACTTCCTCTGGGACCGGGAAAATCCTGGGCCATGCCGAGTAACCACTCATTTCAAGGACTGGCCCGTCTCGACAGCAAGTCGCCCGCTTCTTGAAGGAGGCGCGGACGTGTTCATCCGTTTCAACGAAGGGCTTTCGATCCTTAAGAAGGTTGTCGCTGTCGAGAGCGGAGAAAGCACTTCGCTTTCGCTGCCTAAAAGCAAGCGTTTCGACCGATTGGTTAGTTCAAGAAAGCCGTTCGGATTAGAGACGACGTTTAAGGGCAAGACAGCCAAGCGCGCCGGTGACTTAATGGTCTATCAGAACGGCGGCACGGGCTATGTAGCCAAAAGCTCAATATCGACTGGCGCTGACCTCATCGACCACTGGAAATTGTTCGTTGGCTACGCAGCCCCGGGAACCGGCAACAAAGACACCTACCCGCACAGGATCATCAGCACACCATTCGTAGCTGAGCCGGGAACCATTTCGTCGGAGACCTATCTGTGCATCGGGCCGTTCGATTCGAAGAGGCAGGCCGAGAGCGTCTTGTCCTACCTCTCCTGTCGACTGACTCGTCTCCTGATTCTCCTGCACAAGCCGTCCCAACACGTGACACGTAAGGTCTATAGCTTCGTGCCAGCCCAGAAGTGGACGAGGCGGTGGACAGACGAGGATCTCTACGCGAAGTATGGCATTTCCGCCGGTGAGATCGCGTTCATAGAGACGGTTATCCGACCGATGGACCTCAGCGGAGATGCCCCTGATGAGTAAGACCATTGAGGAAATCCTCGTGCCGAAGCCGGAGGCCCGGCCAGCGCGTATCTACGCTTACTCGATTGCCGACGAAGCGCACAAGGGTCTCCTCAAGGTGGGTCAAACCACGCGGGACGTGAAGCGACGCGTCGCCGAGCAGCTCAAAACCGCCGCGATAAAGAACTACAGGATCGATCTGGACGAACCAGCTGAGCGTGATGACGGCTCGATCATCACCGATCACCAAGTGCGCGCGGCGCTTGCCAAGAAGCGATTCCAGAACACCGAGCTGGAATGGATGCGTTGCACCGTCAAGGACCTGAAGACGGTAATCACTGAACTGCGGACCGGCAAGACTTTCACCGGCACGCATCATGAAACGTTCGCGATGCGCCGCGAGCAAACTGAGGCCGTGAGCAAAACGCACGCCTACTTCCACTCTATCTGGAAGGAGGATATGCACGCGGTCCCGCGCTTCCTCTGGAACGCGAAAATGCGCTTCGGCAAGACCTTCACCACGTATCACCTGACCAAGAAGCTCGGCGCTAAGCGCGTGCTCGTGGTGACCTTCAAGCCCGCCGTCGAAGATGCATGGCAAACAGACCTCGAATCGCATGTGGACTTTGATGGGTGGCAATATCTGTCGAAAACCTCGGGCCGCGACCCGACGCAGATAGCCCCCAAAAAGCCGTTGGTTTACTTCGGCTCTTTTCAGGACCTGCTCGGCCGCGACGCGACGGGCAACATCAAGCCCAAGAACGAATGGCTCCACAAGGTGAAGTGGGACCTCGTGGTCTTTGACGAGTACCACTTCGGCGCATGGCGCGAGACCGCGAAGGAGCTCTTCGAAGGCGAGGAGGAGGCGATCGCAAAGAAGGAGGCTAAGCTCGAATACGGCAGCGGGCTGGAGGACCTGAACGAAGACCTCAGTGTGCTCTCGGAGAAGGAGACCGAGTTCCTTCCGATTACCACGAAGGCCTACCTGTACCTCTCCGGTACGCCGTTCAGGGCGCTGTCCACGGGCGAGTTTATCGAAGAGCAAGTCTTCAACTGGACCTACACCGACGAGCAGCGCGCTAAGGAAGAGTTCGCGGCGAAGAACCCGGGGAAATGGAACCCCTACGGCGCGCTTCCACAGATGCGACTGCTGACCTACCAGATGCCGGACGAACTGCTCGCCATCGCGAGCGCTGGGGAATTCGACGAGTTCGATCTCAACGCGTTCTTCGAAGCATCGGGAACGGGTGCCAAGGCGACGTTCAAACACAAAAGTGACGTGCAGAAGTGGCTGGACATCATCCGCGGCGGATATGCCCCCAAGGCGGTGGAATTTCTAAAGACGGGAACACGGCCGCCGTTTCCATATTCGGATGCGCGGCTGCTGCCCTACTTGCAGCATTCGTTCTGGTTCCTTCCGAACGTTGCGGCTTGCCACGCGATGGCGAACCTGCTCGCGGAGAGGCACAACACCTTCTGGTGCGACTACAAGATTGTCGTCGCGGCTGGCGCCTCGGCAGGTATCGGACTAGATGCGTTGCCGCCGGTGCGCAAAGCCATCCGTAGTGGAGTCGAGACCAAAAGCATCACACTCTCGTGCGGGAAGCTCACCACCGGGATCACGGTGCCCCAGTGGTCATCGATCCTGATGCTGCGCAATCTCAAGTCCCCGGAAACCTACTTTCAGGCCGCGTTCCGCGTGCAGTCGCCGTGGTCCATCAAGAACCCCAATGGCGACAATCCAAACGAGGAGGAGATCCTCAAACCCATCTGTTTCGTCTTCGACTTCGCGCCCACGCGTGCGCTGCGCCAACTCTCGGAGTACGGGATCGGCCTGTCGCCCAATGAGCCGAACCCGGAGAACGCGGTCAAGGACCTCGTGTCGTTCCTGCCGGTGCTGGCCTACGACGGCGCGAACATGACGCAGGTTGATGCAGGGGGTATCCTCGACATCGCGATGGCAGGAACATCGGCCACGCTGCTCGCGCGCAAGTGGGAAAGCGCTCTTCTCGTGAACGTGGATAACGACACCCTGCGCCGCATCCTCGACAACCCCGAGGCGCTGGCCGCCGTGGAGCGCATCGAGGGATGGCGCTCGCTCGGCGACAACATCATTGAAACCATCATCAACAAGAGCGAGAAAGTTAAGGCACTCAAGAACAAGGCTAAGGACAAGAACCTGTCGGCGAAAGAGAAGAAGGAGCTCACCGACCAGGAGCGGGAGTTCAAGTCCAAGCGCAAGCTCGTGCAGGAGAAGCTCATCAAGTTCGCGACACGCATTCCGGCATTCATGTATCTGACTGATTTCCGAGAGAACACACTGCAGGACGTGATCACGAAGATCGAGCCAACCTTGTTTGAGACTGTCAGTGGCCTGACGGTAAAGGATTTCCATCTGCTCGTGCGGCTCAAGGTGTTCAACACCGAGCAGATGAACCAGGCCGTATTCGCATTCCGGCGATATGAGGATGCCTCGCTACGCTATACGGGAATCGAGAGTCACGAGGGACTAACGCACTACGGTCTTTACGATACCGTGGTGGCGAAGGAATGACCGGCACGGTGGGAGGCCGTGCCGGTCTCTACGCCACGTCGTCCTCTTACGTGGCGTTTTCGCGGCACCATTCATTCCCCGCATTTGTTGAATGTGCCGGCGACCGAATCTATCCTCAGTCATTCTTTCGTGACCGACGGCGAACCGCAGTTCGTTTCTTGAACACAACTCTATGATTCAGTTCGATAATCAACGTTCCTTTAGAAGTAACGATTTGCTCGGGCGAGCTGGTGGGTCTGGCAAGAAGTATTTCCAGCGCCCTGTCAGGGTCTATTTCTCCCCGAAAACTAGCCATCACTTTCTTTGCCGCACCTATTACTCGCCACTGTAGTTTCCGGTTACGCATCTTTGCCATGCCGACGCTAGCTTGCTCGTAGGCGCTCAAGAGACTTTCGCGAGAAAGCTGCTCCAGCTCTTCAATCATTGTCAAAGCGCCCAAACCCGCTTTGTCAGGCGCGCCCGCTTCTTGCGCCACGGCTATCGCTCGTTCCAAGGTTGCCTGGGCTGCTTCCAACTTTTTCAATCGTGCCAGCGCAATGCCGTGCGCAATTAAGGCGTCAGCCAAAAGATTTAATCGGGCGTTGTTCTCCGCGAGTGAATTCTGATCGTCGAAGCCTATGCGCTCACTCGCGGTGGCACCATCTTTCTCGAGATCCGAAACCGCCTTATGCGCCAACGTTTCAGCCTCTTTCACTCTCCCTGCCGCGAGCAGCGCATACGCTGGCGTTTGCGGCGTAGGATCCGCGTCCCATTCTCTTTGATCAGCTAAGACTTGTTGTAAGAATTCGTCGATGTCAGCCACTGCCGTTTCTTATGGATAAGGTTTAGGATGCTGACTGGTTTTCGGTGGCTTTTTTACGAGCACGAGTTCGCACCGGCGAACGCTCTTTTAGTAACTTCGGATGCCGCCGCTGAATTATGTAGGCCAGACCCTGGTAACTCAGTCCCATGTGTTGGGCGGCACGAGTAATTCTTCCGTTCACTTCCGAAAGTGTATTCCGAATAAGCATTTCCTCAAGCCTGTGTACCTCATCGTGAAGCTTGAACGGCTTGATCGTGAGCGCTTCGGTATCTACTTCAGTACCCACTTCCCCATGCAGCCGAGCAAAAACCTTTCGCGCTGCCGCGTTAAGTCTGGGCCATAACTCTTCGCTCTGCGGGCCCGGCAACCACTCGCTAGCGCGATCAAAAGCAAACGAGACGGTTTCTGTCGGAGCCTCGTCCAGTTCTTCGATTATTGTCAGGGCGGCCATACCGGCTTTGTTTAGGGCTCCCGCCTCCTGGGCTATCGCAAAGGCCCTTTGGAGAGTGAACAGGGCATGATCACTTTTGCCGAGACGCGCCAGGGCAATGCCATGTGTGATCAACGCTTCTGCCAAATGGCCCTGATGATCACTCTTGTCTAAGACGCGCACAGCATGACGGGCCACTTGTTCCGCTGCTTTGAACTTTCTTTCGGCAATAAACACTTGTGCACGACTTTCGTCGATTACTGCCACCTGCACTTTGTTTTTTGTACTCACTGAGAGGCGGCGCGCCTCTTCAAGGTTTTTATGGGCGTCCTTGAACCGGCCCAGGTTAAGAAGGATGAGAGCCACATTGTTTTTCACGCACGCGGCAAAGACTTTATTCTTTGCTAACCGAAAATGATTACCAGCAGTCTTAAATTCTTTTACTGCTTGTTCTAAAAGTTTCTCGCGGTTGAGTGGCTCCCACTCGGCCAGGTGTCTAAGCACAATCGCGAATTCGTTATGATAACAACCCCTGATGACATGGTTACTGATCCTCGTAAAAAGAGAAGCGTTGTTAGTTAGAATCTCCAAGGCCGCGTTGTATTGCGAAGCTGACCACTCAACAACTACCAATTTAAGCAGTGCCCGCGCTTTGGTAATTCCCTGGGGCGTTAACTTTTGCATCGCCTCAGTAAGCATGATCCTCGCTTCATCTAAACCGCCCTCACGAAAATAACAGTAAGCAATCTCTGCCCGTGCTTCCGCCACCTTTAATGAATCTCCGAGCGATTCGAAGATTGAGATTGCTTTGCCGATCAAGTTCTTGGCAGTCTCTTGAGATTTCTCTATTCCTTCCCTGCTACCGATCCAACTTGTGAAGATTCCAACGCATAGCAACACCTCGGCAGCGACAGCAGGTTCAAGACCCTTAACCTCTGGAACGTCCCCTACTTGCTTCCACAAGGGAAGCATTACTTGGCGAACGCCCTCGTAGTCACTCTTGTCCCGAAGGTCTAGCGCCATCCGACAGCGTTCGAGTGCTTCGTGATTCGGCGACACGTCAGATGTGTCCAACTTCGGCGAACCTATCTTCATGAGAGGATGACCTTTCTATTGAATGTAAGGAAACTGGCGAAGTAACGTGCGAATACTAACTGCCTCCTAAAACCTTGCCAAGAGCTTCTGGATACTGTTGTATTCACAATCGATGTAACAAATCTTGCATCGTCAACCCTAAACTTCAGGAGACCACCCATGAAACGATTACTATCGGCGATAGCTTTGACGTGCTTACTGGCAGTCTCAGCTTTGGCAGGCGACTTACCAACCGCAGGGTTAACGTCGCCAGGCGACTTGCCCACTGCGGGAGTTTCGTCGCCCGCACCGACGGGAACAACATCCCCAGGGGATTTACCAACTGCTGGCTTCGCAGAGCAAGTATCAAACACTGCGCTGTCTGCGTTACTGAGCGCGCTCGGCTTGTTGACTGGCTAGATGGTCGACTAGGGAACCTACTTGATTGGGAAGCCATCTAGCGCGTGAGCGTCGGGGATATTTTCTCGACAGTCACTTGGTCTCATCTTCAGGTGGTCCTTACAACCAAGACAAAAAAGCGGCCTCACGGCAGCTAGGTCATAGTGTGCTCAAAGATGCTGAAGAACTCACGCATTGCGATAGACCTGTTGAACTGGCATCGCGTGAAGCGTCCCGCCGATGCTTCCTCGGCTAGCTAGTCCTTTGGTATCTTACCTACGCTGAATCTTTGACAATGCAAGGCGTCGCTCTACAAGAGAATTGATGAGCATCGCCGTTGAGCAAAAAAGACTACGGCTCACGGCGACGTTCACTTCTATCAGTAGAGTAGCTGCAATTGCAGCTAACCTCAAGCCTTATGTTGCGGATTTCCCGTCAGGAGGAGCTGACTGATATGGGAAAATATCCGCGACAGAAGCAGGTCCGTCTTCCCGAAAAGCTTCTCACAATCCGCATGGCGCTCGGTCTATCGCAGAACGAAATGCTAAGGCAATTGAAGCTCGACGGGAAGTTTTCTCGCACAAGTATCTCCAACTACGAAACGGGAGATCGCGAACCTCCTCTTCACGTTCTGTTGAGATATGCGAAGACGGCAGGAATCTGTTTGGACGTGATTGTTGATGACGAATTGGATTTACCTGCCAAGCTACCCACAGTGGCCAAGCATACAAGGATGAAGACTAAGCGTTCGATGAGGAAGAACAAGCGCTGAGCGAAACCCTCGGTGAACACCCAAAACCGGCCATACATGAACACCTCAAAACCGGCCAATGAGAAGTAGTCGCCCGGGACGTTGACGTCGCCGCGAGGCATAGTAGCCTGCGGCGCCATGAGCAACGTATTGAGCGACGATAAACGA
>JANNJZ010000472.1:0-15045 GCA_031396065.1 Pyrinomonadaceae bacterium
GTGGTTCCCATGCTGACAAAGAGTTTTTCGCAGACCATGTGATAGTTACCGAAGTTTGGATCACTACAAGTGATATTTACTACTTCGGTAAAACCTGATGGGGGAATGAAGCTACCATCAGCCTTGCCCTCGCTGAATATACCTAAGACCATGCAATTAGGTGTGTCTGTCGTTATGGCGAAGGCCGAGGGGTGAACTTCCCGTGTGCAGGAGTTACCGCTGATGGCGACGATGGGGTTGGTCGTATCAACTCCCCGGTACGCGGTTATGCTGCCGGTCGATCTGGCGTTGATATTGTCTAATTGCCAGATCCAACTCGCCGGCTCATTTCCGTCTACCACTTTGCAGTAAGTATCGATTTGGACTATGGCTACTTCTGAATAGGTATTTAGTAACTTAACCCATCCACATCCCGGCGGCGGGGTAACGCCCTCGTAAGAAAAACTGCTGGCAATCACTGCTATCAGCAGATCGCCGGTTTGCACGCCAACTGGTATATGGGTAGTGATTGCCGTGCCGGGGTTGGGGCCAATGTCAGCCGTATGGCCGATGCGGGTAATTTCCACGGCCGCCGCAGCTTTAGGCCTGAGCGCTATTGATTGAGCCGCCAACGACGTAAAGCAATACATCTCATCGTTCGGAGAGATTGTTCTAGTCAGAATGAGCGAGCTAAAGTCCATAATCTCGATCATCCTTGTGCTCATTTCAGAACCGAACCTCGTGGTTAGAGAGAGAGGGAGTAATCCAAAGTTTGAGATTCTTTAGAAAGTCTAAATCAGAAACTGCACCCGGTCGAAACATCAGATTGGGACTATTGCTCAACCAGAGCGATATACCATCAAAGCTGGAGCGGGAATTGTTCTTTTCTCAATTCGGTCGTCAGCATTGTTTCATATTTAGGTCCTGGGGGGCGAGCTTTACAGTCTTATCCTCATCCGGCAAAGAGCGACAGATGTTCGAATCATTACCGGTTGATTACCTATACGCACCCGACAGTTGGGCTCAAAGATTGAGTGATGACCACTTCAGAAATGTTCTGCTCTCATTGCATCATTTGCAGCATGACTTTCTCATTGTTTCTGCCTCACTCTCATTATCACCCCTGATAGAAGTTTCATCACTAAAGAACAATACGGTCTTTTCCAAAGAGCTGGGGCTGGATTTTCTGGAAGCTGTCAGCTCGCAGCCAGCGACCGGAAAAGTTCCGCGGCTGCTGCCCCATGAGCACCCGGTCACCGAGGTGAATGTTGAGCACGTTTTCAAGGATCGAAGAGTGTTGTGGTTACCCGATACCAGCTGGATTTCACTTAATGGTGCCGGCCCGGCTATGCCGAGACCAACGACGGTCAGTGAAGTGACCCCCTCATTCATTCCGAAATTTACCAAGCACAAACCACTGGTGTTTGTGTGGCCGATATTTATGGCGGTGGGCGGTGCGGAGCGCAATGCAATTGAGGCAATGAGACACCTCAAGGATCGCTACCACATAGTTGTGATCACGATGGAAAGGCCATATGAGAATCAAGGCAGCTTGCATCACCAACTCAAGGATATCGCGACCGCGATGTATGATCTTGGTGAACTTGCCTCATGGGATTCTTACCTGGGAATGTTGAAAGACCTCAAAGCGGTTTATGCCCCAGATGCAATTTGGGCGTGCAACGGCTCACCGTGGTTTTGTGATAACGCCGCAAATCTACGGCAGCTCTTCGACGATATTCCAATCATAGACCAGGAGGTTTATGACACCGACAGGGGCTGGATCCTTCGGTATCACGAAGCGGGAATACAGTCTTTTGATCGCTTCATCGCTATCAACCAGCGAATCTACGATGCCTTTATCAATCGCTTGAAAATGGATCCAGCCAGAATAGATTTGATCTACCACGCAATTGATGCGAGTAGGTTCGACCCTGCAAATTACGATACTAAAGATCGAAATACCATATTTCAGAAGTTTGAACTGCCAGAGGATCGTCCCCTGTTTCTGTTTGTTGGTCGTTTGTATTTTCAAAAGCGGCCGCTGGATTTTCTCGCACTCGCTTTGAGGCGATTACAACTGAGCGATAAAGCGCTCTTTGTCGTGGTCGGAGACGGGGAAATGGCAGACGAAGTGAAACGTTACGTTGCGGAGCATCAGATCACAAACTTGCGGCTTATTCCTTTTGTTGAGAATATGGCCGAACTTTTCTCGATTGCTTCCGGCATGATAATGACGTCTGAATGGGAGGGCTTACCCGTGGTCTTCCTTGAGGCGCTATCAATGGGAGTCCCGGTCCTGTCGACGGATGTTGGAGACATCAAACTCATTGTGCAGCAATACGAGGCTGGGCTGATCACCCCGGAAATCGGCAACATCGAAGTTCTCGAAGAGAGTTATGAGGAGTGGATCAAAGACTTGCCGCGTTATCAGGCCAAGGCCCAGGCAAATTCCTCAACTGTTCGAAAACGCTTTTCTGGTGAAAGTGTGGCCCAGCAGTATGCTGATTCCTGGGATCGGGCCATGAGAGATAAACGAGCGAGCCAGAGCTAGTGAAAGAGCAACCAATCCAGGACCTCATGACAAGTAATACTTCAGATCTAGTGAGCGTGATCATACCCAGCTATAACCACGCAGAATATTTACCATATGCGGTGGGCAGCGTTCTCACCCAGAGCTATCAGAACCTGGAACTGATTGTAATTGACGACGGATCAATCGATTGTTCCGTCGATTATTTGAAGGAGTTCACAGACCCGCGATACCGCTTTGTTTCCCAGGAGAATCAGGGAGCTCATGCCGCCATCAATCGAGGATTGCAAATGGCCTCGGGCGAATTCCTCACGATCCTCAACTCGGATGACCTGTTTCATCCTCATCGTCTCCAAAACTTGATGACGGAGTTTCAGAACGATCCGGAGGTCGAGTTGCTTTCGACGTGGATCGAGGTGATTGACGCTATCGGGAATCAGCTCGCCATCAAACAGGGCTGGCACAATCTTGAGCCGTGGCCCACTGATCACCCTGAATTAAGCTATAAGCAGACGGACGACTTCACCTTAAACCTGCTGATGGGAAATTTCGTGGCGACCACCAGTAACATAATCATGCGACGCAGTCTGTACGATAAAGTGGGCGGCATGAGGAACCTGCGTTTCTCACACGATTGGGATTTTTTGCTGAGAGCGGCAGCGGGTGCCGAGTGCCGGCTCGTAGCCGAGCCGTTGCTGAAGTATCGAGTTCACGACAGCAATACCATCAGCAGTGATAGAGCATGGATGTTGTTTGAGATTTGCTGGGTTTTGGCAGCTAACCTTCATCGTTTTGAAGGCTCAAGAATATTTAGCACCTCTGACCCGGAAAAAAGCGCTGAAGATCTGGAAAGGCTCTACGAGTCAATAAACCTTCAAGGAAACGATAAGGTGTTTTGGGTTATGAGATCTTTCATTCAAGCCCTGAGATCCACAGGAGTCGAGGATCCGGAGGAAGTACTTCTCGAAGATGTCAATCTCAGGCAAAAGCTTATTAGTTATATCAAAGTCTAAGAATGTCGAGCCGAGGGAGTGGCACTTTGTAGTGCCACTTTCTCAAATCAGATTTATGAACGATCAGGACCAATCAATACCTGGCGCCACCATGCCGATAATCGAAGCACCTAACTCAGTCCCACTAGGTCAACCCGTCACGCTTACGCTGCGCAATAGTAGCTCCAGGCAAGACTGCTACATTTTACAGAACAGCATCATGTTGCCTGACGCCATTACGCTCGAACCGGACCAACCTTTTGATTACTTCCCGGAAGCCCCGGGTCATTACGTCGTCAAGGGAGCTGGTTGTGAGGCATCTGTTGACGTTCTTGACCCTGCAGATATTCGTTCGGGACCGGTTCTTGAGGGGCAATCGTGGTTTCCGTCCGCATGGACGGCGGCGGTTGATAATGGCTACGAATCTGCAGTGATGTCATTGCTTCCTCACCTCGTCGAATCCGGTGCCGTGGTGTACGACCTGGGCGCCAACATAGGCATGTATGCGAAGCAGTTTCTGAGCCTGGCAAACGAGGCGGGGTATGTCTACTGCTTCGAGCCGAATCCTCTCGCCATACATTACCTCTCGATTAACTTAGCCAGGACGGGTGCCGACAATTATCTAATTCTGCCCTTAGCGGTATCAGACGGATTTGGAACGACTGAGCTGGTGGTCAATCCTGACAATCTGGCTCTTGGTTCCAGTTATTTCCAAAAGCGAGGTATCAGAATTAATGTGCGCAGCGCTGCCCTTGACGACGTTATCGAAAGCTACGGTTTGCGCCCACCAGATGTAATTAAGATGGACATTGAAGGCGGTGAGGTCGTGGCGATCAGAGGGATGCTGCAGACTATTGAGAAATACAATCCTGTGCTGATCTTCGAGCTCCACGGACGTCACGCAGCCACCGAGACGCTCAGGCATCTGGAGGCTTATGATTGGCAGATAGCCGGGGACGACAGACACTACACCGCCCGGCAATTGACCGATGCTTTCCCCGAAGCTTGTTTGCAAGTAATCGGCGTGACGCCCCGATGAGCATCGAACAAGCAGGCGAGAAAAGGTAACCCGTCCGTTTAGAGGTGGGCATCGAACAAGCAGGCGGAGAAGGTAACACGTCCGTTTAGAGGTGGGCACCGCCCACCGGTGCGCGGTTGGATGAAACCATTCACGCAAATAATCACGGTTCGATTTCTACCCGGTTCGTTTCTCCCACGCCGTCCCGGTGGGCGGTGCCCACCTCTAAACGAGTAAGTGCGAGGACGCGAGGCTAGTCCGCGACTTTAACAAGGCGACATGACTAATATGCTTAAGCATCTTCGAATGAAGTCCGCTACGGAGTTCATTGGCAGACTCAGTCCGGCAACCAGGCTTTTACTATGTCTATGGCTGCTGTTTCTTTTGCTCGTAGCCTGCGGAATTCACGGGTCTTCGATTGGCTGGTCTGCACAGTATTGGACGCCGGGACAGCCTTATAGCGGGTACTTGTTCGGGATTCCGAAGTCATTCGAGAAAAACATGAGCCCGGATGAAGTCGAGCGAGCACGTGAACTCCTGATGGCGAAGTCCAGGTGGATCAGGGGTGATGAGATCATGGTGGCGACTCCATATGCCTTAAGCCAGTTGTCGCACAATCCTCCATTCCCCGTAGTGAACACAAACATTGGCACCGGCCAGAACATGTTGATACCGGTGCAGGAAGAGTTTCCTGTACTGCATGTCACGGCTCTGGCCCGGCCAGCAACCTGGGGATACTTTTTTCTTGGGCCTCAGCGCGGTCTTGCGTGGTATTGGTGGTTCCAGGTCTTTTCCTGCTTCACGTGTCTGTACCTATTGCTGGTAGTAATTTTGAGAGGTCACAAGGGGCTGGCAGCGTTTGGCGCCTTCTGGTTTTGCGCCTCAGCTTACATTGTTGGCTGGTCAGTCTGGCCTACTCACGTCACCTTCTTTGCTGCCCTGGTGTGTGTTTCTCTTTACTACCTGCTGGCGTCAGAGAAACGATCGACCCAGGTCATTTGCGCAATTCTGTCAGGCCTCGGCACTGCCGGATTTTTCATGATCCTCTACCCTCCGTGGCAAGTCTCACTTGGGTATCTCTTCTTCTTTTTGTTTCTCGGTCTGTTCATTCGAGACCGGCTTTATCTTTCCTTTAAATCGATATCCCGACACAGACTCTTGTGTATAACGGGAGCCTGCTTGTTAGCTGCGGGTCTGATCGCGTCCTTTGTGATCGCATGTCTGCCGGCATTCAGAATCATGGCGGGCACTGTCTACCCTGGCAACCGCGTTTCGTTGGGTGGTGATTATACTTTCGCCTTGCTTTTCAAAGGCATGTACAACCTGATTACTTTATACGATGCACCGCCGGCTTTCCTGGCCAACGAGAGTGAAGCGGCATCGTTCTACCATCTTTTCCCGGCTGTAATCCTGGGTATTCTTCTTTCAAAGCAACTACTCGTGAAGATGGGAGTTTTCGGATGGCTGCTGCTATTCAATTTGTTGGTGATGCTCTATTTCATGCTCGTGGGATTTCCAGAGAGGCTCGCCAAACTCACTCTGCTTAGGTATGCCGTGCCCCATCGAATGGATTTGGCCGTCGGTGCTGCCTCGATCATTCTATGTATTTACGTGCTGGCGCTCATTTCTGAGAAGGCGGGAACCGCTACCGGCTGGTGGGATAAATTGAGGCCTGTGGTAGTCGGTTTGATCATTACTGTTTTCTTTATTCTTCATGGTCTGGCGACTGTTAGAGCATCTGGGACGGAGGGTCCCACAGTCCAGTGGATTCTAATTTCATCACTCGTGGCTGGGTTTGTATCTTTCTCCCTCATCTCAGGCAGAAAAGAGATCTTTTGTGGCGTCATGGGAGTGGTGGTCGTCGCCACCGGCGCTCTGTTCAATCCCTTATCAACCAACTTATCCCACATTTATCGGTCCGAGCTGGCTCAACAGGTAATAAGGCTCAACAAGCAATCACCAACCCGGCCGTTGTGGCTCTGCTATGGAAACATTCAGCCGGATATATTGATCAATGCGCTAGGCGGGAGAGCGCTGGCAGGAACTCATTGGCCACCTCAGTTATCACTTTGGGAAAAATTTGACTCCCAGGGTGTTAACAAAAATGCTTACAACGGGCTCGCTCAAATTGCTTTGGTTTACGATGGCGAGGCAAGTCAAGTTACATTTAAGAGTCCCGGCGAAGACGGTGTGCCCGTACTACTGGTCCGTATCTCCCCCAACAATCCTATCCTGAAATCTTTGGGAGCCCGCTACGTCCTGGCATTCGATGACCATCAACAAAATCTGGCGCCGGCCGCGCTCAATCCAATCTACAAATCACCTACCGGGAAGTTTTCAATTTTTGAGATACCACAGAGATAAGGCGGTCAGAAACTCCATGCCAATCCTGACATCGCCCACATGAGTCCATCGGGCAGAGATGCCGAGCCAACCCTGAGCTTAATATAAGCGTGCCCAGGCCATGCCTCCTTCGACTCGACCCTTACACTTAATAGTCTTGGGACTGCCTTGGAGCTCAAAATTAGTGCGTGCGACTTTAACTCTAATGACGTGAGCCTTGCCGTCTCTTAAGGCGGTAGGAACGGCGTAAACAAAACCGTGATTACCCTTGTCACCAGTAATCTGGGTGACGCTCCAACGCGGCTGGTCGGCCCGGACCGTTCCAATCAGACCACCGCCGTCCCATATGTCTACTTGCACGACTTCATTAGGCTTCTGTTTTTGGTTCCAGACCCACCCCCAAATCGACTTGCAGTCGGCCGCATCTAAATAACCTTCATAGCTCGCTGGGGCGGGTCGCTGGATATTAGGTTTGACATTGGTCGACTCTGCATTGGAGCTGGGTTTGTTGTTGGTGGACTCTGCATGAGAGTTAGATTTGACGTTGGTGGACTCGACCTGAAAGCTGGCTTTGACGTTGGAGGGCTCCACAGGGGCGCTTGGTTTGACATTAGTGGCCTGCACAGTAGAGCTTGGTTTGGCGTCAGCGGGAGCCGGATTGGATCGGGATTCTGCGGTCTTTGGGTTGTTTGGTGGTGCTGTGCTGCAAGCCAGGGACAGTGCGCAGACTACGAAGCAGGTCGCAGCAAGTAGGCGTAAAGCAAGTCGTTCTAACATTTCATCTCCTGTAAATCGTTTCTTAAGTGCGGATATGATGCGAATCAAAATATCCATTGGCACCTTTGCGGCCAAGACTATTTTCTGATTTGCAGATAAAAAGGTCTTTGAATTCTCACCCAGACCTCCAGTATACCTTTTTCGCAGAGCAGTAAAAGATGCCATTGCCAGCCTTCTCCACCTCGTTAGCCCCCTCGTAATGCCGGTACATCGGGTACGTGTTTATAGGACAGTAGTGAGTGGCAATACTACGGCGGGTATGGTTGGAATCGGTAATTTCGCTGCCGCCGTGGGCGAAGTCTGCACTCCAGATAACTACATCTCCCTTGTTTGCAATAAACCTGGTTTTGACCGCACCTTGAGCTTCAGCAGACGTGTCCAGATGTCGGTAGAAATCACCGATCTGCTGCGAGCCGGGCGGAAACCATTTATGCTTATCGTCGAACAAGAATTCCGGGAATTGATGACTCTTGGGATAATAAACCAGTTCGCCGCTGCCAGGCTGAATATCCTCAAGCGCAGTCCAAGAAGCTGCAAATTCCATCGGTGAGCTAACCCGCACAAAGGCTGTGTCTCGATGGATTGGTTGCTGCGATCCCTTGAAGAAGAACAGACTCTGGTAAGCCAGCACGGGTCTCTCAAATATCATCTTCATGAAGCGCATTGTGTTATCGGCAAAGACGACATCTCGCGCCGATTGCAGGTAGGAGTATAGATCCAGCAGTTTTACTTGTTTGTCAGTAGCGTATCTATCTGTCGGCAGCATCGGGCGCGCCGCTGAATAACCGTCCTCGACACACGTGATCCAGGCTTCCGGGGGAGGATCTTCCGCCAGACTTTCAATGTCCGCGCTGAACTTGTCGATCAGTTCTGCGTCTACGGCGTTTCGCAGAACTACGTAACCATTTTCAACGAAACTCAAAAGTAATTGCGCTTCTTCCTCAGTGATCAAGCCAAGTTCAAGCTTACCCTCGATCAATTCGACAGCGTTATTCAGATCAGTCCAGAGACCGCCAAACTTACTGCGAAACTGCGGCATCTGCACGGGGTCTCGATAGGGATCGCCCTGATACTCCACTGGACCTCCTCTAATGCGATCTTGGCGGAACGTACTCCATAATGACGTCTATGGAAAGCACCTGGGCCAATTAGGAATTATTTTCTTTGACCGAGGGATTTTCGGATCGTTTGCCGACCACCGCAAAGGAGTTGATCCGTACCGGTAATGAAGACTTCCACCAGGTTCTCTGAAACGGTCAGGTGCTCAGATGGATTCAACCAAAAGCCTTTTCGACCATTGCCATATCCGGCAGCTTCGACATCGCTCCGGTAAGAATTTGCCAGCAGCGTGCAAACGCGCCGCCGGTTAATCAGGATATCTACAAAAACTGATCGGTTGGGAAGGGTATCGGTATGGGCCCAGCCATTCATGGAGAACTCGTCCGCTGAATCAAGGTATCCACTAAATGCCATGTTTCCGCTCTCGGAGCCTCCCTGGCTAAGTCATTTGTTAACTTGCCAGCAAAGTCTCCTCTATTGCGTACACACAATCGTTTTAGGACTGTTTTGAAGTTCGGAATCGGTTTGTGATACTCGTGCTTGGATGACGTGGGCCTTTCCGGTTTTCAGACTTGGATGGACCTTATAAACAAAACCGTGGTATCCATCGTCGCCGGTAATCGGGACGACGCTCCAACGCGCCTCGCTGGCCGGTATTGTGGAAATAGGCGTACCGTCTGACAGGATCTCTACATAAAGGACCTCATTAGGTTTCTTCTGGTCCTTGTTCCAAACCCACCCCCACACGGTATTACAATCAGCTTGATCGAGAAAACCTTCGTAACGCAGACCGGTCGTTTGTTTCCCATTAGCAATGTTGGTTGGTGGTGGCGGAACGTAGGACGCTTTAACTTCAGGAGTAGGCTGGTTGACGTTGGTAGTGACCTCAGGGGTAGTGCCGCAAGCCTGTAGGAAAACGCAGACAACGATAAAAGTCGCGAGCAATAAATGGCGAGCCGGAGATGCAAACATGTTAATGCTACCTTTCAAAGTCAGACTAAGAAACGGCGAACGATAATCAAGCTATGAAAATGATGCAGCGGGTCAAGAGGATTTGATGATACCGATTTGAATTGGCAGTTGTCTAGGCGGGGTTTGTGAAAAATCGGCTGGCTCATATGATTGACCGCTCGGCATCGCAAATCTATACTTGGCGCCAACATGCTCATATTCAAGTTCTTAATTGAACCCCAGTGGGTCAACCTGTGATACACCGTTCGACCCTCAAGACGAGGTCGTGAGGAACAAGAGAAATCTCGCGAGGAACATTGACCGCTGCCGACGTAAATGCCGAGGTCAAGGCATAAAAATCGCTTTTGGGAAGATGTAATTTACTTTCGACCACCTGATTCTGGATAGAGGTATTGTATGCCATCAGCCCGAGGGGATTTGTCTGTGTCGTCCGTTTCCTACGACTGGACACAAGAAGAGAATCGATGGTCTGCAGCGTGGGGAAGCCCAGCGGCCGAGTGGTTTGGTACGCTGTTGCCGCGCATACAAGGATTTATCCCAGTTGACACAATCCTGGAGATCGCGCCGGGATACGGAAGGTGGACTAATTACCTCAAGGACCATTGTGAGAATCTGATCGTGGTCGATCTGGCTGAGATGTGCATCGACGCCTGCAAGCAGAGATTCGCCACCAGCTCTCACATTACCTATCACGTAAATGATGGTAGGTCCCTTGAGATGATCCCCGACGAATCAATTGACTTTGTATTCAGCTTCGATGGGTTGGTTGATGCCGAAGCTGATGTTCTCGAGGGTTACATCCGACAGCTGGCCACCAAGCTCAAACCTAACGGCCTTGGTTTTATTCATCATTCAAATCTGGGCATGTATTCCGAATTGTTAGCTCTAACCAGAGAGGTGCCGCCTGAGTCCAGGAAAGTCCTTCTGGACAAAGGAGAGCTAATTGATCCCGGGCCTGTGGTGCATGCCGAAAGCATGTCGGCCAGACTTTTTGAGGACTATTGCGATAAGGCAGGCATGCAGTGCATTAGCCAGGAGTTGCTCAATTGGTTCAATAAGAATCTGATTGGATGCTTATCAGTATTCACACCCAAAGATTCGATTTGGGCCAGAAGGAACACCGTGGTTGAGAACCCACACTTCATGGATGAAGTGAAGAGGATTCAAGCCGTTGCCCAGCTTTATGGCAGTTCATCGGACTATGAATGCTTTCATGACGTCGCGGGCGACGATAGAGTCATCGGCTGGGCATGGGACAAGAGCAAACCCGGCGCGCGGATAGCAGTGGATATTTTTGATGGCGAAACTTTGCTGGCTTCAGTGGCTGCAGGAGAATATCGCCCGGACCTAATCCCTTATACCAAAGACCACGGATGCCACGCCTTCTCTTACGATCTTCCGGCTAGCGTGAAAGATGGCCTGCCGCATGAAATCAAAGTGAAGATCAGGGGAAAAGACATCGAGGCTTTTGGTACCCCGAAAACTTTCACCAGCTCACCAGTTCAAGCCCCACGCAAGAAGAGTCAATCCGGGGGTTGAGGCTACACAAGCACCCGTGCGAGACCTGTCGAGTCGCGAATCGCACCGGTGGGCGGTGCCCACCTCTAAACGAACGTATGCGAGGGCAGGCTCGCCCCGGGGTTCAAGACGCGTCTAATCGCAAATCGCACCAGTGGGCGGTGCCCACCTCTAAACGAACGCACGTGAGAGGAACTGGTGATCACAGTTTCCGGAGCGAGAAGTTATCCAACCACAGCTTACCGAATATAGGACAAGGTGATTGGCTGCATGCTACCCGCCGGAGCATTAACTGGATTGAGCTGGTGTTCTCTCCGGAGTCGAACTCCAATACGTAGTCTTGCCAGTCGACAGCTTTCCGCGGGAACAGGTCTGTTTGCCCAAGAACATTGTTGTGAGTAGCATTAGCGACAATAAGGTAAGGCAGGCCTCCGCTGACCAGATCTTCCGTGCGTGCGGCAAAATGCAGTTGGTAACGCGTGCGCGGCTCGACCAGAATCAGCTGTGAAATAAACGGTGTCCCGGGTTCTGAGTCGCCGTTAAAATTGACTCTCAAACTCATGCGGCCCTCTTTTGGTTGATCTAAATCAAGGGAGATCGACAGCGACTCCGCTTTGTTATCCTGGCGCCAACCAAACCCTGGTTTATCGAGAGTGCTTTCCTGTTCAAAACCCGGATTGCGCAATTGCGAAATCATCTTCTGAGAATCTTCGGGATGGTCTATTGACCACAGCCCCGCAGCCTCACTAAACCTTTTGGCGGAGATGAGCTCCTCCAGATATTGCCGCCGTTCCTGCTCTGCCGCGCTGCCGCTGGCCCGGAGCATCTCAATGGCGTCGGTTACGCGGTCCTTCTTTTTGAAATACTCAGCCAGCGCTTTGTAGGAGTCGGGGGACTGAGGTTGGATCGTTCGCTTAACGAATTCGATGTCATCACGTGATAACTGCCACGCCAGATCAATAATTGCTGGGAGCAGCTTTACATCGCTCTCGCCCGACAGCCGCAGCTCCTTGAAGCCTTCATCAACTTGTCCAGCGCGTACGAGAATGTTTCCCAGTTGCCAATGAGGCTTCGCGTAATACGGGGCCACCGCGGCGGCCTGTTTAGCTGCGCCAATTGCGCCTTCAACGTCTCCGCTCAATTCGCGCGCGCGTGCAAGACCCAGCCACAAGACGTAATCGCGAGGGCGCAGGCGCACCGCTTGCTCGTAGTCTTTAACTGCCGCGGGCTGATTGCCGTTTGCTTCGAGGATCGCTCCGCGCACATAGTGAATCTCGGGATCGTTTTGGCTCAGGCTTAAAGCGGCTTGAGCTGCGGCAATCTGGTTACTCTTCGCGGCATATGTGGATAGCAGACTGGCGAACCCCGCTCTCCCGCTCCGCCACGATGCCTGGAAGAAAACTACCAGTACAACCACTGCCAGAGCGATACGCGCAACGAGCCGTAGCGGCTTCTTTTTGTTCTCATTATTCAACACGGTCAGACGTTCCACTCGAAACAAATGCGTAGACGAAATTGCAAATACATTCCTGCCGGTAAATCTTAATTGCCAGGGTTTACGGTGCCGAGGGACCGGGATTATTCCCGCGGTCGACCAGAGCCACCCCTTTGGCCGATCCTATCCGGCCGCCGATGATTGCGAGGGTTGCGGCCTTACCCAGGTCAAATAGACCATCGTGGCCTACGTTGTCCGGGGCTCCTGCTGCCGCCCAATTCGCACTATCTGGAAAGCAAACACCAAGGCTGCCGCCGGTGTTGGGATCGGTCTTTCCGGCAGCGCCTTGAGGAGTATCGATTTCCCCGATGGTCCCTGGTTGACCCAGCAACCTTGCACAACCCTTCACCAGAATTACTTTCAACGAGTTCTTCTGGGTAAACTCGAGTGTCAGTGTAGTGTTTGGCGCGATCTCGACTGCACCAACTGATCTGAGATTAATTGAGGCAGCGACCTGACCATGAGTCTGGATTGCGTTGCCGCTCAGTATTGTTGCGCCGCTCTTCGCGATAGCTCCATTTACGGTGACCAGTCCCTTGTCTTGGATGGTGAGTATGGCGGTGGCTGGGAAGGGTAAATCCCTCGCGTCGGGGGACTCCGGCGCAATGGAGCTCATTCCGGAACTCACTCCCGTCTGGAATTGAGCGACGACCAACATGATCAATGCAGCCATGGCCACACTTACACGCAGCGATCGTGCGTTGAAGCAAACTTCTGCTAACTGTAGCCAGAAGCCTCTTTCAGTTTTACCTGAGATGCGCATACTCCGTATCCTAAGCGGCATCGTCATCCGGAACATTCATAACGACCATCGAAACGAGCGTCGTCAAAATCAGAGCGTTGATTGTGATGTGAAGGCCAAAATCCACCAGACTGTGGACCGCAACCGTCATAATTCCAACTAAGGCACCGAGGGTTACCGCGCGGTTGAACCCATCCGCCGCGCGGAGTTTGCGGCGTGCCGCTCGGAGGAAGGCGAAAACGAACCAGGCTCCGATACCGAGGCCTATTAAGCCGCCGCTCGCCAATAGCTCCAGATAATCGTTATGGGCCTCTTGCGGCGTAATCTCTCCAGAGGCGTGGTGATACCGGCTGATAGCGATCCAATAAGCACCAAAGCCCGTTCCTGCGATCGGGTGGTCCTTTATCAGATCCAATGTTGCTTGCCAGATATTCAGTCTGAGGATGTAAGTCTGCGCGGTTTTCGGATTCAGCTCGACTGTCATGACGTCGAATTTTCTGGCTAAGGGCTCGCCCCCCAATATGGCAATCGTAATAACAGCCCCTCCCAGCAAAGCTATGATGAGTAGGGCGCGGATGGCCAGGGATCGGCCGGTCCGAAACCAGACACGAGAATCTTCGGCTTTGGCGTCGCTCGTTGGCAAACTCCGGTTTGAGCCGGCCAGCAACGCGAGAAACAGCACCTGACAGAGGATGCTAAAGATACCAGCCCGCGAGCCAGCGAGTATCAATGCCGCCCACATGGGAATCGCCGCCAGCCCGTACAAAACCAGTCGCAATTTGCTCACACCTCGGCTGACGACAATACCAAGGACTAAACCCAAAGCCATCTCCATTAGAAATACGAAGTGATTCGAGTTGAAAAATTGGCCGTAACCGTAACCAGGTAGTAGATAGGGCAAGCCAAATCCGACTTCGAGTTGGGCAACGCGGCGCAAGAAACCGAACCCGGCGCTCATGACGCTGATAGCGATAATGAGATCGATAAGGAGACGCAACCGTTTGCGAGTCGTTGTGTAGAGGACTATCAGCCAACCAGCGAGCAGTAGTGCACAAAGCTGACTGATGAAGAGCCGCGTTTGGAAGGGATCAGCACTAATCGTACGGGGGATGCCATCTACTCCAGCAAGATTGTAATGTTGCCAGGGTAAGGTCTGGAGCAGAGCAAAGGCAATTAAGGCAAGAATTGGAAACAATAACTGGGGGTCGGGCCACCTTAGATCTCTCCAAAGCAATCTCTGGGTAACAGAAATTCCAGCGAGGATGAAAACCGCGCACTGGAACAGAGCCTTCCACCATGGCTCGGCGGTACCGTAAGGGATCGCCACGAGCGCGATCAGTGCGAGGAGCGAGTAGAACAGGGTCGTACCGATGACCTTCATTTTGTTCGTTTAGAGGTGGGCACCGCCCACCGGTGCGACGTTGGTGAAACGAACGCGGTAGATAACGGACGTATGTTATTTAGCTGAATGGTGAGATCCAATGGCGCACCGGTGGGCGGTGCCCACCTCTAAACGAACAAAATGAAGGTCATCGGTACGACCCTGTTCTACTCGCTCCTCGCACTGATCGCGCTCGTGGCGATCCCTTACGGTACCGCCGAGCCATGGTGGAAGGC
>JANNJZ010000136.1:0-13690 GCA_031396065.1 Pyrinomonadaceae bacterium
GGCTTTACGATGTGAGCGCTGGCCTTCTTTCGCGAGGTGTAATCAGTGGAATGGACATGACTCCTGAGGCGGCACTAACAAAAATGTTTGTCGTTCTCGGCGGTGAGGCAAACACCGCCATCGCTTCCGATAAAATGCAACTTAACTTGAAAGGCGAGCAACGTCAAAGCATCTTCAATTTGCACTTTCCAGGGGGCCAACTCGATGACGAAGAGGAGACCATAGTTGTTAAACCGACGCGTGCGATGGTTCATGGACTCGACCGGTTTAAACCAAAGCAATTGCAGCAGAGTATTTTGCGCGTAATGGGCCTTGAGCCTCTGGACGGTAAAAAGGGAGGTTTGGAATTTAAAGTTTATATTGATTTGCCTGATGCCAAAGAATCAACGCCTAACGATGGCCTCAATTTTCTCGGCCAGGCATCCAAGAGATACACACCCGAGAACCCCGAAAGTGTGTTTCTAACTGTAACTGAGCAAGTACGGTCTTTTGTGGACAACTCTCATGAAAACAGTCTGACAATAGTGAACACGGGAAGGCCGTTTAAATGGAGCAAACTTCAGATTGCTTGCTTTGCTGACGCGTAATTGGCAGGTGGTTTCAACAAAGGGTAATGGTCATGGCTGATTCTTCACGCAAAGGTGTCTCTGTTATCATCATGGGGGGCAACATAGGCTTAGCTGTAACCAAGAACACGCGGAAGAACTATGTTCTCGAACCGGTCAAGGAAGCCGACATCCGACGACTCATTCTGGGCGAGGCAGATGGCACTACGTTAACCTTACGAGAAGGGGGGCTCGCTGGGGCGACGATTCCCGTTCACTTCACGGACCTTAGAGAAACCAAACTAACATATTCCGACCCCGAAGAACTCGATTCAGCCCAAATTAACCCGGAGCTCTGGGCGAAACTGGCAGAGACGATTCATAAAAATCACACACGTTACGAGGGGTTTGTGATACTCCACGGACTTGACACAATGGCTTACACAGCGTCAGGTCTAGCGTTCATGCTTCGTTTTCTTCAAGTCCCTGTTATTCTTACAGGTTCACAAAGACCGCTCAATTATCCGCGAACGGACGCGGTACAGAATATTTTCTCTGCGATAACGCTCGCTGCCTCAGAGTCTCTTGGAATTACCCCGGTAGTACCGGAAGTGTGCGTATATTCATATGATACGCTGTTCAGAGGCTCGCGCGTAAGCATGGTTGACGCATCTTCATATCGAGCATTTGACTCGCCCAATTTCCCACCCCTAGCAAGCGTTGGTGAGCATATCGACATTCAACAGCATCTGATTCCCGAGCGTTCAGGCGCCCAAATGAACTTGCGCAAGAGCGTTTCGGAAAATGTAACCATTCTTGATGTCTTTCCTGGGATGAACGCAAAAATCTTGCTTTCGCTTGGTGGAACTGAAGACGGTCGAGGGGTTTTATTACGAACTTATGGAATGGGCACAGCACCCACCTCAAAGCCTGTACTTGACGCTCTGGATTCGCTAACAAAAGCCGGAAAGGTTGTGATGAACGTCACGCAGGCTCGAAGCGGCCGAATCTCTACAAATGAAGATCCGGTAAGTCTACGATTATTCGAACAGGGGGTCATCTCAGGAGTCGATATGACGTCTGAGGCAGCCTACGCCAAAATGGTGGTTCTCCTTTCCGAACACCCAGAACCCGAGAAAGTGGCAGACTTGCTTCAAATTGCGGAATGCGGTGAACAATCGATTAGCGTTTTTAACATTCATTATCAACCAGGCCAAACTAAGGAGGCCGCGGACTCCGAAAATTGCTCAGCGAGGCTTAACGAGTCTAAGAAGGTTGTCAGTGGGCATTTGTTAAATGCGGAGTCGATCAAAAACATTAAGTATATACAATTGCGGCTTCTGGGAGTTGAACCTGTAGAAAAGAAAAAGGGAGCCATCCCGAACAGAGCAATAGATTTTGAGGCTTTTTTAGTAGATCCCGCTGCAGAGCTAAACGATCGCCAACGCATCGGTGCTGGGATGCATTCCATTAAGTCTGACACTCTTCGATGGTCTTCAAAAACGCGGCCGACGATTAACATCGCCTATGATGTTACGGAGTACAAGCATCTAATAATAAGCCCGAATGACAATATTCCGGCCACAATCCTTGTGTTGGAAACGAACGAGCCCATTCGTTGGAAATATTTATCAATGCTGATTTACGTCTCTCGCATTGGTGAAAGCAAGATCTAGTTTCGAAGGATCTGGAGATGCGATGTCCCCCAAATACTCTCCCGCAGACGAATTCTTGGTGGTACGCCAACGACTCGACGAAGTACTGTCCTCTCTTGAGTTCGGAAAGAGTTTCAGAGGGCTTGCTGATGCTTACGATCTTTCGGCTGCTAAGGACGAGCTAGAACGTTTCATAAACTCTGGCGACCGCGCGGACCTTACCCTCGCAACCCAACGAATATCAGCAATTGCATCCCGGTCAGCCATCAAGCACCGTGATGAGATTAGTGGGTTACTACATCAGCTGTCAGCCGTTGCGGCTCGTCTCACCTCTGCTGACTTTGGCGCTATTACTCCTTTAGCCGACCCTGAGTCTCCCGACAGCAACACCTCTGTTAGTAGAACTGATACCGCAGATGTTTTGGTCATCGCGGCCATGTATGAGCCGGAACTAACTGCCTTTCTTCAGCGAATGGCTCCATTCGAGGATTTCGTTGGAACTACGAAAAGTGGACTTCCCGACGTTACATACTTTGTGGGGTCGATTGCCAAAAGCAGCCCGCAGGTCTCCAGCGTGTCAGTCGCTGCTCTTTTCCTAACGCGGACTGGTCTCACAGACTGCGCTTCACTCGTCGCAAGTGGCATCAGGGTCTTTCATCCTAAGTTGGTTGCAATGACGGGCGTTTGTGCAGGTAGAAAAGCAATGGGAGTTCAGAAGAATGACATAATCGTACCCACCAGTTCATTTACTTTCGACTCTGGGAAGTATAACGAGCAAGAGTTTAAGCGGGAGCCGCATTGGGCGGAGACTAGTACTCGCGTTGTGCAGCGAGTACGAAGTCTTGAAAGACCTGTTCTCGACGACGTAATTCGGCAAATCACAACCTCTCTGCCTGCCCGCATCCGGCGACCCACTGTTCACTACGACGTTATGGCGTGTGGCAGCAGCGTGGTTAACAAGGACGGAATGATTGACCATATCGCCGACGATAGCCACAGAAAAGTGACTGGATTGGATATGGAGAGTTATGCGTTTCTGCGGTCCGCGATTCTCACGGATTCCACGATTCCCCGCATAGTGGTAAAAGGCGTCATGGACAATTCGACAGGCAAGTCAGACAGAGTGAAAGCCCAGGCCGCGTTTTGGGCGGCAGCTTTTCTAGCCGGCCTTATTAAGATGGATTTTGACCAGCTTGTCGGTCAACCAGTCTAAATCGAATTGCCCTTTTCAAAACCGGCTCCCCAGAGTTGATCGAAGAGACGCAGAAAGAAGTCATACATCTCACCGCCACGTCTATATTTGATCACCGGCGAGTTTCTGCCGTGCGCATACTGCCGATAAGGAGTGAAGTACGCGGCGCGATCGGTAATAAGAATGCGACCTATGTGAGGGTAGTTAAAGCGTCGTAGCTCGAATCCGCCTGCGGTAATATAGCGACTAAGAAACTTAGCGTTTGTGTCGATCTGATCTCGCAGAATACCCTTGCCGAACGCCGGGTCGAAAGCTGCTACCTCTGCTTCCCTCTCTTCAGTCCAGTTTGGCTGGCCTTTTGTTGGATTAGTTTCAGGTAGCAAGACTCGAAACTTGAAATTCACCTTCTTAGAGCTAGCACTGAGTGCATCCGCGAAAGTCTCCCGTTGAAGCTCGCTACCGCGTCCGGTTAACAAATAAAGAAATGACGCACGCGAAATCTCCTCGCGAATGTCACTGTCAGCGTCCTCCTTTCTACGAAAAACATAATCCACGTCAATATCAAGCAACCGGCCAAGAACGCCGGTCAGTACCCAGCGTGCCCTTTTTGACAGTAACCCGGTCATTAAGATGAGTAGAACTCCGGCTACTAATTCGGCCAAAATTGTCTCAATAAATAATTTAGCTGCTTCGCTCATAATTCTTTCCCGGAGTTGATTTGCGTCGTGAACAGCACTCTACGGCAATGCGTCAGATTCTATGTGATTCGGACGGCAAGATCGAATTTAGTCTGCGGTAAGTTGAGAGCAGCGCGACCAAACTTCATTTCTGCATTGGCAGTCGTTCAGTTGGAACCAGATTGAAGGGTTGTAGTCGGAAGTCATCTTTCACAGCTCGCAACCTAACTTTCAAGTAATACGGGGTTTGCCTACGATTATCTCAGCCTGGAGATGGGGCTAAGATGGTTGCGGGACGTGTTGATACGCAACCAGACGAAGCGATACCTTGACGACCGCAAGCGTAAAAATATTGGTTCGTATTGCTACCCAAACTTCAAACCGTTCACTTCGTCCTTCATTCCGGTGTTAATCACCTTTCTGCGAAGTCTTTTGATTCGCATGTGGAGCGTGGTTCGCTTGATACTTAGTTGTCGCGCGGCCTCAGCGAGATTGCCGCCAACATCTGCAACCTGCCGAAGGTACATCTCTAGCTCTTGCCGTTCACATTGGCCTCCAGACGCGGCATTACCATTGAGAGATTTCAGCCGTCTGGAAATGAGAACCTCTTTCAGCTCGTTAAGCGCTGCTGGTTCTGCTTCGGGACAATGTGTGGTGTCAGCTAGGCCGTTGAATTCAAGATCAGCGCGCACGTCTGGACCGGATATGATTCCCTTCTCTCCAACCGTGAGGGCTAGTCTTTCAATAATGTTTTCAAGTTCCCGTACGTTTCCTGGCCAACTGTGATCGCGCAACAGCCCCAGCGCCTCGGGATCAAACAGGAGCGGGCTTTTTGGTTTCGATCCATTAGTCAGTCTCCTGAATAGGATATTGATGAGAACCGGCAGGTCCTCGATTCGATCACGCAACGCTGGTGCTCGGATTGGAAACACATTAACTCGGTAATACAGATCCTGACGCAACCTCCTCTCTGAAACCTCTCGCCTTAAGTCACGATTAGTAGCGACCACCACTCGCGCTTTTAATTCGATTTCTTTCGAGTCTGCCAAGCCTACGGGACGAACTCTGCGTTCCTGGAGAACCCGCAGTAGTCTCACTTGCATGGCTGATGACATTTCTGCGAATTCATCCAAAAAGATCGTTCCACCACACGCTGATTCAAACATCCCTTTCTTGTAAGCAGTCGCGCCCGTGAACGCTCCTTTGACATGGCCGAACAATTCAGACTCGAGGAGCGATTCCGTTAAGGCGCCGCAATTGATGGCGAGGAACGGTTGACCTCGACGCGTGCTAAGGTCATGGATCGAGCGCGCGATCAACTCTTTGCCTGTGCCGGACTCTCCGGTGATTAATACGGTAGAGCTACAGCTCGCTGCGGTAAGAATCGATTTCTTGAGAGCATGCATGACTAGCGATTCGCCAACTAGCTTTGCGTCCAGCTCTACAAGTCGATGGTCGGTGTTTTCAATTTGTCCCGGAGCGCGCAATGCCCTCACCGCGACAATGCGCGATACCGGCATCCGGTCACGATTAGCCGAACTCTCTTGAGTGGATGCCATTTCTCAGCCCTCGGCGCGTTGCTAAGTCTAACTTTTGGTTCTTGCTGGCTTACTCACGGATCTAGAGAAGCAAAAGTTTTGCACTCGTTCTCCAAATCAACAGACTCACATTGTTGTACTGATGTTTCGTATTTGAACCATGTAGTTCGTATTTGAACCATGGTGGTTCATATTTGAATCACTGGCTCATATTTGAACCGAATCGATTCAGAACCGAAGTCGGAGTCGAAATCAGTTTCCCGTTGTTCGCCGCTATGAATTTGCAGAAGCACGGTTAGGTTCGCCGCAAAGGTCGCAGTTTACGGCTTCCTTCTCTTCATGATTCCTTCAAGTATATCCACACATTCGAACAGCGCACTGATGTGCAAGACAGATGCCATCCCTGATTTCGATAGTTCGCTCTGAGCCAGGTCCGTGGCACTGACGTTGCTGTCGAAGAGTCATAAACGAGATATAAACCCGCAAGAGTTGAAAGAGACTCGTGATATTCGGACGCGAGAGAAGTATGGAAGAGAAGGTATCGAAGCAAGTGGAGACTAGCCCGACGCTGGAGCGCAAGCGAGCGAAGTACACCGTCGAGGATGTCAGGCAGCTTTGTGGCGGCATCTCCCGCTCTACAGTAATGCGTGAGATTCGCCGTAAGCGGTTGGCCTGTTATCGCGCATGTCGAACGTTGCGATTCTCTGAAGAACACATCACGAGGTATTTGGAACGGGTTGAACAAGGAGTAAAATGAAGTTTGCAGTTTGACTGAGGAGACCCATCCTTGCGTTTTTCGCAAGAGCCTGCGCTAAGCTTGTCGAAGGGCTGGGCGGCGATGCTGCATCTGCTATTTGGTTTTGTTCTGCACGTGATCAAACCGACTTAGCAATCGAGTGTACTGCAACGGGGGGATCGGTCGTCCGTGACGTTTAAATCGCAATTCTCGGCCTCGCAAGACAAGGCGCACAACCGTAACATCGCGACGAAAATCCATGAGGAGATGGCGAAACTCCGTGCTGGTGTGGATGCGTCGCCCACGACACCAAGGCGCTGGGTCTGGGAGTTGATCCAGAACGCCAAGGACGTGAATATTAAGGGAAAGGTCCGAGTGCGCATCGAGGCAGACTTGGACGGCTCGGATGCCCACGTAACTTTCAAGCACAACGGGGGCGCGTTCTCAGCGGAGAATATTCGTTTCCTTATCGAGCAAGTCTCGTCGAAGGACCGGACGAATGAAAGCGACGGGCGGCCGACGACAACTGGGAAGTTCGGCACGGGATTTCTCACCACTCACCTGCTGTCCGAGCGAGTCCTTATCAAGGGTATTGCGGCGGGACGAGGATTCGCGCCGAGGAAGTTCAAGCTGTCGCTTGACCGCAGCGGCGCTCAGTTGCAAGACATCATCGACGCCGTACAAGCCGCGAAAGACTCAATCTTAAACTTGGACGACCAACCAGAGCATGCAGGGTACGTCCCAGGCAAATTCAATACAGCCTTCCGCTATGAACTCGCCGACAAGACCGGCAAGAAGGTAGCGAGCGCCGGTTTGGCTGATCTCGACAACTGCCTGCCCTACACGCTGGCGTTCGTGCGGGAGATTGAAAGCGTCGAGTACTCGAACCATGTGTTGAGCCTGCGAGACCCTGACGACGAAACGGCAGACGGCGAGCTGCAAATTCTTTCCGTGGCCGCCGAGGACGAAGAGGACACGGAAACCGACTCCATCGCGGCACTCAGCGTCGGCTTGACCACAATCACCATACCGGTCGAGCGCACAGAGGCTGGCGTGCGAATCCTCCCGCTAATCCCTGAGCTGCCCCGATTGTTCTGCGATTTCCCACTCCTCGGCACCGAAACCTTCCCGTTCCCGGTGATCATCAACAACCCGACCTTCAATCCGACCGAACCACGCGACGGCGTATTCCTCACTAAGACCGAGCGTCCCGTTACACAGATCGACCACAACAAGAACATCATCGAAGAAGCACTCGCGCTCTATCTCTCGCTGCTCGACTACGCGTCGAAAAACGACTGGCAAAACCTCCATCTCCTCGCTGCCGTAAAACTCGTTCCAGCGGAGCTCGCCCGGCTAGATCAGAACTGGTACAGAACAAAGATCCTCGGGCCCATGCGGGACACGCTCCTGCGCACGAAGATCGTGCGCACAGCAGCGGGCACACTCGCTCCCATCCATTCCGCCGACGGCGCTAATAACATCTGGTTTCCGAGCAATACCTCCAAACAAGTCCGGCGTGCCATTTGGCGCTGCTGCAAGACATGGATTCCCGAACAGTTGCCAGCGCAATCGGACGTAGAAGTCTGGCATGACATCGCCTGGCCCGAGTGCGACAAACTCACACTCGACCAGGTCGCAGCCTTCATAGAGGAAGACGACACGATTGAAAAGCTGGCATCCGAACTAGAGGGAAAAGAAGTCCACGAATGGCTCATGGAGTTCTACGCCACGTTGAAACTCGACGAGCCCGCCTTCCAGCCGGTCATCAACAAGCGTCGCATCTTCCCGAACCAGAACGGAGTATTCAAACGAAAAGCCGACCTCTCCCGCGACGCCGGCGACATTGATACAACGCTCTTGGACATTCTCACGGCATTGGGGAACGATCTGCGCGATCACCTTCTCGACGCCGAGATCAAAACGAACCTCGATGATCTGTCCAAGAAGGACGGAGCGTACGTGGTCAAGGAAATCACGGCAACGATCGAGAAAAACCTCAACGATAGGGCTGCCACGAAACGATTGCGCCCCGCACTGGGGAAGCTGCTGCGGTGGTTCCGCGAAAACACGTCACGCGCAAAGAAGCTCTTCCCGATACTCTACGACCAAAAACATTTGCTCTATGACGACGAGGAAATCCTCGACAATATTGAGCGCGCCGAGGAACTAAACGAGCTTCTGAGCGAATACAACGTGAAGAACGTTCATGAGCTTCGCGCCGTCATCGAGAAGCACACCGCGACTCCGCAGCTTTTGCCCGTGACCCAGCAAATCATCGCTAGCCTGGGAATCACCTCCGTAGAAGAGTGGACGAAAGCGCTCGAAGACAAAAACTTGGCAGCCCTGTTCTCCCACGAGTCCACGCCCACGCCGGACATGTTCGTCTATGCGCAAACCTTGATCGAAAAGTCCAAGCAACGGGTCATCGCCCACCTTTCGAAGCTGGACGAGTACGACCTCACTGAGATGGACGAGACGGCGATCACCGTCCTCGCGGGAGTCAAGAAGAACGACCGTGACGTGACCATCGTAGTACGACCCGCGTACGATGGAACGGTGATCATCTACTACCAATCCGAACGAGACGTGCTGGACTACGAGGATCATGAGCTCTGGGTAGACACTGGAAAGGACGTCCGGCGGATCACATTCGGCCACATCCTCAAGAAGACCGACATTCGGCGCTTTCCGATATAACGCAAATGGAGATTACACAAGACATTCTGGACCGCATCGGCCAGCCCGAAAGCGAGCGGCTGGAATACAAAGCGGTGTTGCCACCCGCCGCAACCGTTGCCCAACTGATAGGCTCATTCGCGAATACTAATGGTGGAGCCATCGTTCTCGGCGTGGTCGAAAACGGCAACGATGTCCTGATCAACGGGCTCAGCGACGAATTCCGCGCCGTGCAGATTACGCGAAAGGCAATCAATCTGCTCTCACCACCGCCTACGGTGACGTATGACTATGTCGTCCATCAGGGCAAGCGCCTCTTCGTCATCGTCGTCAAGAAATCGGAACTGCCAACTTTGCTTGGTGGCAAGACGTACACCCGGACTGGCGATCGTGCGACGCTCCAGCAGGCAGGCCCCGACAAAGCCATCACCAATGCCGGCATTGACCGCCTCTCGAAGAGGTTGAAGGTGGACCGCAAGTCCTGCACGTCCGCCAGAGCGAAGCTCTTGGACCACTACGAAAGCGTATTGCGGATACTGGACGACCTCAGCAAGCTTTTATATCCGAAAGGATCCAACATCCCAACCGACAACCCTGAAGGCAAGATGCTCATGCGTATCCTCTTCGCGTCCTGCGCCGACACGTTCGAGATCTTCATGTCAGACCTCCTCTACGAGATCTACCTCGCGAAGCCAGAGACACTCAAATCAAACTCGCAAGTGACCGTCAAAGAAGTTCTCGACTGCTCCGACATCCAAGAGTTCATCAGCCGACACGCCAAGAGCAAGCTCAAGAAACTGCAACGCGGAAGCGTCAAAGGATTCATAGCGGATAACAAACCGATAAAGTCACTCGGTGTGTTCGAAACGCGGAAGGACGAGATCGAAAGAATCCTGCAGATACGACACCTCTACGCCCACCAGAACGGACTTGTCGACGACAAATTCCGGGAATACTTTCCGACCGCCAATCTCAATGACGAATATCGAATGACACTTGATGAGTTCGTGACACGCGTCGATTATCTCGCTCAGGCCATCCATGCCGTTGATGAAGCAGCGCGTAAGGACTACCAACTGGCCTCCTTTTCGTGAGATTTGCCGGAGGCCAGTGGGATGTCTCGATTGCTGGTGAATGTAGGGACGGTCGGGAGGGATGCCAAATAGTTTGCGTCCATAGCGGTTTTTCAGAGCTTTTTACGCTTCTATATGGATCACTTCGCAGTCGTGATGCTTCTATCGGAATTCCCGTCACAATACCGTCGCAAGGATCGGAAGCGACCTCACGCTTCAAATGATCTTTGTTTGCAAACTGTCCGGTTATCACCTTCCGCTTGTTTCCAAGGGAGGTTGGGTGATAAGTTCATCCTCTTAAATCACCGCCCATTTTCCTGTATTTTCTATTTGCTTATGCCTATAGAGCCTTCACAAAATATTTTTGTAGAGCAAGCCGAATATCTGGAACCAGAATGGTTTGAAGCCTGGACGACGGAGCATCCGGATGAAGAAGTAATTCTACGGAAGTTAACCCAGACTGGTGCCAAGTTAGTGACCGGCCCGCGCGGGTCTGGCAAAACAACCCTCCTTCTGAAAGCTTATGGTCGAATGCTTCGTGATCTACGTGGAGGAGCGTTACCTATATATGTGAATTTTAAGTCCTCATTGAAATTGGAACCTCTCTATAAGAGCAACGCTAATGCTGTGTACTGGTTTAATCAGTGGCTCGTCCTAAAAATCTATCAGGGACTTCTGAAGACCCTGGCTGAACTACCTCCCATCGCCTCACTCGACCTTAAGATACCAAAACAAGATGTCGATTCTCTGATCGGACAATTAGAGCTAGGTCAAACAGCATTGTCCACAAATGATAGGCCGTCCTTGGATCTATTAGGTCTCGAAGACGAAATCCATAAGGCACTCTCTGCCCTAGGCAAAGCACGTTGCGTACTTCTCTTAGATGATGCTGCACACGCTTTCTCGTCGGAGCAACAGCGCGATTTTTTTGATTTCTTTCGTCAAGTAAAGAGCAGAACGATATCGCCCAAAGCCGCAATCTATCCAGGGGTTACAATTTACTCATCAACGTTCCACGTTGGTCATGATGCTGAAGAAATTGATATTTGGCTCAAGCCGCATTCGCAATCTTACATCCCGTTCCTCCTTAAATTACTGGAACGTCGGTTGCCCCAGGAGGTGTATCAGACGCTTCGAAACGAGGATGATCTTCTTAAGCTAATCTGTTATGCATCTTTCGGAATGCCTCGTGCCCTTCTCAACATGGTGCAAAGCCTCTATCGAGAGGACGATGAGAAGCCAGAGGAATATAAGGTGGAGTTCAATCGATCATCTGCCTTCTTGGCGATCAAGGACGTGTTCCAGAACACAATGACAGTTTATCGTTCCTTGAGGATTAAATTACCCATCTACGAAGCGTTCATTACAACCGGCGAAAGACTGTTCACCCGCGCGCTAGATTCCGTAAAATCATACAACAAGGAAAAACCCATAGACCGGCAAAGTGTAACCATCGCAATTCAGAAACCCCTGCCGGTTGAGTTGATAAAGGTTCTGGGCTTCTTTCAATACAGTGGGTTACTGATGCCGCGCGGAGAGATAAGTAGAGGTGAGAAAGGCGTTTTTGAACTATATGCCATACATTACGCGGCACTGATCGAGCGCAACGTATTGTTTGGCAAGCGGTCCATCAAGGCGGCTGAGTACGTAGAGGCCTTGGAGAAGAGACATCCACATGAGTTCACGCGGGTGAATCCTCGAACATTGGTTGGAACTTCCGTATTCACCGAGGCCTTTCCTCTTGCATTGCCACCTTGCCAGGTCTGCCAGACACCGAGAATAAGCGAGGCAGCTAGGTTCTGCCTCAACTGTGGAGCGCAACTGAAGATGGTGTCAGCGTTTGAATCGATTGTATTACGGGATATTGATGAGCTTCCGCTAACAGCTACACGCGTGGCGAGAATCAAGGAACACTGCTCAATTAGGACTATAAAGGACATTCTCATGGATCATGAGAATAGAGAAATCCGCAAGGTGCCTCGCATTGGGCCTTATTGGGCTAACCGGATTTATGCTTATGCAGAGGAGTGTATTGCATGAGCTGGCAAGAGTCAGTTAATCAAGCGGTAGGTGTCGCCCGAATCAATGACATCAACGGGTTCATTAGGAGTGAAGCGTCGGTATTGGAAGCGCCGATTGACGTTTTCTACAGAGCCAGCCAAGAAATACTCCTAGTCGGGACACCAGCCTTTTTGACCGCACATTCTTCGATGGGTCCCCTTCTGCTCGTAGGGTTGGTGTCAGCAACCGAGAACTACTTTCGCGATATCTTCGCCCGTATTATTCAGCTTTGCCCGTTAGCAAAAGCACACGCTTCAAATCAGAATATTAGCCTCGGCTCCGTTGTATGGCACGGAGTTCGAGATATGGAAAGGGGGGCCTTCGAGCACCTATCGTTTGCGGACGTTGAGAACATCATCAAAACGACAAGAAAGTTCTTGAATTATGAGCTCACAAGAACGACGGTTCTCGCTGAATTCGAAAAGGTATGCGAACTTCGACATGGAATTGTTCATTCGGCAGCTGTCGTTGCAGGCAAGAATGCTGTTCGACTAGGCATCCCATCTTCTACACAAAAGCTCTTTATCAATATTGGCTTTGCCGAGCTTCAAGAATGCGGCGCCATTTGTAATACGCTCGTTGCCTCAACAAACACTGAGCTCTTCATAGAAATGGCTAAGCGATGGGCGGTTAGTTGGCCCAAACTCCCCAGTTGGGACCCCAATAAGAAACATGGCTTGTTCAGCTCAATTTGGAACTCGTTTTATTCGGCTAAAGATGCTGCTAGTCACTCGATTCCGGTGGAGTTGTCTCTTGTGAAGTGTAAGAACCGGGTTATGACTGAGTTCCCATAAGGGTTTTCGCGGTCAATTCCAGCTAAGCAAGTGATCGTTTGTTGTGATTTGTTAAGGAAAGTGCTAGCGGCAGCCGGATCGAACTGTCGACCTGTGCGTTATGAATCCCACGCCCTAAATTAAGAAAAATGGACTTTTTGGACAGAACCCTCTTTTGCCACATAAATCGATCATAAAATGCAACATTTGAGGCAAACCCAGATCTAACGCCAGTACAATTGTTATCAGACTACCGTCATCGCAAATCATCTTGTCTCATTTCAAAGGTTCGATCTCAAACGTGAAAGCGTTTTGAGTTTGCAAGTGCGTCAATCCCCACGCGCTTTGTGTTTTTGGCTTCCATTGCCGGCGGTACATTTGATCGATTAATGAATCCAGCAGAAATGTAATGAGCAAAGTGCAGAGAGTATGAGGAGCAGCTTTCAGATTATCCTACTTTCTTGCTAAAAACGTTCATCAAATCGCGCCAGTCTGGCCCACTACCAAAGCCGCTCGATATTTGACGAGGAGTACAAAAAAGGGGTACAAAAAAGGGGACAGAAAAGGGGACGTTCCTGATCCTTCTCTTTGAAACCCGCTATTTTATTCAGGCCCGCGTAGCTCAGTGGATTAGAGCGTTCGCCTCCGGAGCGAAAGGTCGCAGGTTCGACCCCTGCCGCGGGTACCAATAAACAAGCCAATCCCGGCCCTCCTATCCCTCTCGGGAAATCAATTTCCACCACTTTTACCGCCACCGACTC
>JANNJZ010000538.1:0-49883 GCA_031396065.1 Pyrinomonadaceae bacterium
GACGTCTCGAAAAGATTTTTGGGGCTACGCCCCCTGAATGCGGGGCGTAGCCCCAAGCGATTTTAGAACCATACGGGAGGTCAGAGACCTCCCGCACATCAGGCGGCAGAGCCGCGAACGGTTGGGATCGTGAGTTGACTACCTGGCAGCTTCTTTGCGCGCCTGCGCCATGAAGGCCTCAATATCCGCAATCTTCCTGGGTAAGGCTTCACTCATCCACTTCACACCGTCCGGAGTTATTAGCATCACGTCCTCGATGCGAACGCCGGTTCCTTTGTACTTCTCAAACGCAGGTCTCACGGCGGAAATAAACTTTTCGTTCTCGGCATTCTTTGGCAAATTATCAAGCGCATCCGGTCTGACATAAATGCCCGGCTCATTGGTGAAGATCATTCCGGGTTCCAGCTTCGCGCCGTAGTTTCCCACGTCATGCACGTTCATTCCCAACCAATGCGAAGTGCCGTGCATGAACCAGATGCGATACTGGTTTGAATTTCGGTCTGTGATCAGTCCCAACTTCAACAGTCCGTCTTTGATGACTTCTGTCGCCGCCCGATTGACGTGAGAAACCAAATTGCCGGGACGCGCGGCCTTCGCCCCGGCCTCCTGGGCGTCATAGACAATCTGGTAGACCTCGGCCTGCGCCGGCGAAAACTTTCCATTCACCGGAAAGGTTCGGGTCACATCGGCCGAGTAGTGTTCGTATTCAGCGCCGACGTCCATCAGCATCAATTCACCGGGCTTCACCTGGCCCTGTGACTCAGTGTAGTGCAGCGTCGTCGCATTTGGTCCACAGCCCACTATTGACGGATAGCCCCAATGGTCTGCGTTCCGAAGTTTGAAGGTGTAGGCAACCTGGGCATCGATCTCATATTCCCACTTGGCCTCTCCGGCTGCTGCCCAGGAACGCTGATGAGCTTCAGTTGTAATATCAATCGCGTGCTGCATCAACCGAATCTCCAACGGCGATTTCCTGAGCCGCAGATCGGCAAAAATCGGGGCCACGTTTTTGAGGTTGTACCCCGACGGTGTCTTGGCCCAATCAGCCTGGAAGCGCTGCTCTACTGCATACTCCCTGCTCTCAGCCGGCGAGGGAACCATCATGTAGAGATCGGCTTCATTCTTCACCGCCGCCTCAAACACTTTCTCAAAACCTGAGAGGACCACTCCATCCACAGATTTGAAAATCTTTTCGGGTCTCGGCCGGTAAGGTTCGCGGGTACGCAATCCACGGAGAAACGGCTCCAGTTCAGTCGCATCCCAAATTTCACTGACGCCGGAAATCTGACTGGCTTCCTCAGGGGTATACATGTGTCCGGTCCAGGTCTCCAAAGTGGCGTTGCGTCGAGGCAGGAAGAGGATTTCAGGGGTTCGACTGTTGCTCGGTGTCAGCACCAGCGTCGCACCTTTTTGGCCCAGGTTCGTTAAATAGTAAAGATTGTTCTCCTGCCGATATTCATAATCGACGTCATTTGCATAAACGCGAGGCTCGGCACTGAGGAGTACCAGAATTCCTTTGGCGCCAATCGCCTGGCCCACCCGGGCACGACGTTCGGCAAGCTCAGCGAGACGCGTCTTGTCGTCAAACACGGGCGCGGCGGGAGCTCGCCGAATCACCGAACTCCTGGCGCTCTCAAGGGCGTGGGCACCAGCGAACAGCGGCAATGATGTGCTGAGGAGAAGTGCGACCAGGGCGCACGCGAGCGAGCCCCTTTCCTTAATTGATGTCATAAGTTTTCCTCGCCCGATGTTTTGGTTGTATCAGAGAAAATGCTGCAACGCTGCCAGGAAGACAATACCAGGGAGACAATACCGGGAGACAACGTCAGGAAGACAACGCCACAAACTAGCCCTAATTCTTTCGGCGCATGGTCCTTTGTGGTGCGGGAAAGACGCGTCTGGTTCCGTTCGGAAAAATAACTACCTTTGAACCGTCTGGAGCCGTCAACACCTGTGTGCCACCTGGGAGCGTTTTAATTCCTACCCCACCTCTGCGACGCCCACCTGCCCCGGACGTTCCGGGGTCGCCCTCGTCAGTCACATCCGGCGGTACTGGAGTGTTCTGTCCTTCGGGCTTTCCCGCTGCCAAAGCCGGGGGTTGAACAGGCGGCGGTCCGACGATGACAGTGGTTACCGGTTTTACCACAGTTTGCTCCGCGTTTTTCCCACCAGATTTCCGTGGTTGTTCGGCGTTTTTCTGCGCTGCACTCTCCGGCGTCTTCTCATCCTTCAATGTCCCTGCGCTGGGCTGCGTTGCGTTGTCGGCTGGGGTCGCTAAGGGCTGGGCGGTCGCGCCGGTCTGGTCCCCACCACTATTAACCGCCGGGTCAGTCGTACCGGAGTTGTTTCTATGTTGATAGGCATAAAAGCCGCCGTAGGCCACGGCTATTAGAACCACAGCGGCAGCCGCCATGGCCCACGGAAGCAATCGGTTTCTCCCGGCTTCCCTGGGCTTAACAACCGTCGTTTCGCCGGTCTGCGTTTCGCCAGCTTGCAGCGCTGTTGGTGGTGCGTCCGGGCGTGAACCTCCAGTTAGTGTTGCTGCCGGTGGCTGAAGGATTATAGTTGCGGCTTCGGCTTTGCTCATCAGCGTAACCGCCTCACCGCTTCCCTTTAACGCATTACGCATCTCATCGGCCGTGGCAAAACGCTGATCGCGATTCTGGCTCATTGCTCGTGCCAGTACCTGAGCCACCTGCGGACTGATTCCCGGAATGCCGTGATTCGCAGGTATCAGCGGATCCGGCTGGCCATTTACCAGGGCGGCCGCACGCGTTAGCGCATCCGGCGGTTTCACTCCAGTCATCAGGTGATACAAGGTCGCGGCCAACGCGTAGATGTCGCTTCTGGGATCAGTCCCGAGACCTTGAATTTGCTCGAGCGGCGCATAGTTTGGCGTATACCCAAAAATACTCGCTGAAGTCGTGACGACTGATACGGCGCTTCCCTGACCCTTAGCGAGACCAAAGTCCAGCAGAATCATTTGACCTCTCGCTGTGAGTTTCAAATTCTGCGGCTTGATGTCGCGATGAATAATTTGGGGATCCTGCGTGTGCAGGTAATCGAGCGCGTCTAAAAGCTGGTCAGCCCAGGTTAGTACCTGTTCAGGGGGAAACGGGCCCTGCTTGACCGTCAACATGTGGGCCAGATCTTCGCCGGTAATATACTGCATCACCAGAAACTGGCCCTCGCCCTCGGCGAAGTGATCGCTTACTCGCGGCAAGGCGGGATGGTGCATGCGCGCCAGCAGTCTTGCCTCTCGCTCAAACTGCTTTCGCAGACGCTCATCCGCGAAGAATGTCTCTTTCAACGCCACGGTGGCATCGAGGCGTTCATCGACTGCCTCGTAGACGGTGCCCATCCCCCCCTGACCGAGCTGCCGGACAACTCGATAGCGGCTTTGCAAAACTATATCAGGCGCAAGCATCAGGTTTCTTCCAGACTGAGGAGAAATCGTTGACTATGAAAATCGGGGGCCATTATACACGGGCTTCGCGCCACGTTGTAGGGGCGGCACTCCGTGGCCGCCCCACTCTCACCATTGATTCAACTATCGAAACTAATTCGACAGCAACCGTTTAGAGAGCCCACTTGTGCGCCTTGGACCACTCCGTTTAGAGAGCCCACTTGTGGGCCCCGCCTCGCGCTACCCAGCTTTCGTTGAGTTATTCCTCCACTGGGGCTCACAAGTGCGCTCTCTAGACGAACAATGGGCAATCCGATAAAGTCGCCCCATATCCTGCCAGCTTTGAGCGGCAACGGATTAAGGGTATGCTACCCGCGAATGAGTCACCCCTTCTCTGTACCCGATAACGAGATTATTGACGTCGCTCCTCCCAGGAGTAGGCGCTGGCGGGTCCTGGTTCTTGTGGGGCTGATAGCAACCTTCTTTGCCCTGTATCGAAGTCTATCCATTTATCTCTCGGCCCTATGGTTTGGCTCACTGGGCTACTCAGACGTCTACTGGTATATCTTCAAACTAAAGTTAGGGCTGTTTGTGGTTTTCGCTCTCGTTACCGCAGCCATCCTTCGGGGCGCGCTCTGGGTACTCGAGCGTGTCTTTGCCGCAAACACTCTGGCCCGCCGCACAATTGTCATCAACAATCAACCGGTGGAGTTTTCACCGGCTCGATTCGTTAGTCCGGTAAGCTGGCTGGTAGCGGTCATGTTTGGCCTCTTCTTCGGCCTCGGGATGAAGGCCCAGTGGCAAAGCTTCGCTGTTTACCTCAACCGAGTTCCCACTGCTCTGCACGACCCAATTTTTAATAAGCCGCTGGGGTTCTATCTCTTTTCGCTGCCAGTTTATGATTCGCTTAGCTCCTGGTTGCTGACTCTGAGTTTTGTTGTTCTTTGTGCGGCAGTCGCCTACACCCTGATGGGAATTCCCCAGAAGATTTTGAAGTCTGCCAGTCAGGCAAAGTCAGGCGCCTCGTTCGCCGCTGTTTCGTTTGCGCTCGCGGTCTTCCTCCTGCTGCTTGCCTTGCGCACTTACTTCGCTCGCTTCCCTTACCTCTGGGAAGATCATCAAACATTTTCGGGCGTCACCTACGTTGAGGCGAATTATCTACTTCCCGCTCTGCTCTTCGTTGCATTTGCCCTGGTGCTCGCCGCGGCGATCTCGTTGCTAAACGCCTTTACTAAAAAGAGCCTGCGTCTGCTGCTCGTGGCTCTGGCCCTTCCCCTGGCGGTTTATCTGGTCGGAGTGATGCTGGTTCCGGCTTATGTGACCAGTTTCATAGTCAAACCAAATGAACTAGGTCGCGAGACCCCATACATTGGGCACAACATCGTGGCTACGCGCCATGCCTTTAACCTGGATCAGATCGAACAGCGAGACTTTGCCGCAGAAAACTCGGTTGAGGCATTGCAACTTCGTGAGAACGCTACCTCGCTTGAAAACATCAGGCTGTGGGATTGGAAAGCGCTCCAGGACACCCTTAAACAAATTCAGGCCATTCGCACCTATTATGATTTTCCCGACGTCGACGTAGATCGCTATCAGATCGGCGGACAGACCCGGCAGATGATGGTCGCCGCCCGCGAGATTGCCGTCGACAGGCTTCCCGAAGCATCTCGCAATTGGATTAATCAAAAGTTGATCTACACGCATGGATACGGGCTGACCATGAACACCGCCAACGGCTTCACGCCCGAGGGCATGCCCCGTTTCACTGTTTCAAACATGCCGGTCGAATCAACTTCCCCGGACATTAAAATCACAAGGCCACAAATCTATTTTGGCCAGGACACGAATAACGACGTTTACGTTAAGACCAAGCAAAAGGAGTTTGATTATCCGCAGGGTGAAGAGAACACCTACACGACGTATGAGGGTACCGGCGGCATCCCGCTCGGAGGTGGACTTCGCCGGACATTACTCGCCTGGGCGCTGGGCGATATATCAAAGTTGCCGTTCTCTGACGATGTGACTCCGGACAGCCGGGTAATGATCAGTCGGAACATCCGGAAAATCGTCAACGGGGTTGCTCCCTTCCTGATCTACGACAACGATCCTTATTTGGTCGTGAGTAAGGATGGACGGCTCTTCTGGATGATTGACGCTTACACTCAATCAGGAACCTATCCCTATTCACGTCATCACCGGGTCGCCAACTACTCAGTCAATTACATTCGCAACAGCGTAAAAGTCATCATCGATGCCTACAACGGAACGACCAGCTTCTACGTCTTCGATCCCGAGGATCCGCTAATCGCGGCTTACCGCGCGACCTTCCCGGCCCTTTTTCAGGATGCTTCGCAGATGCCCGAGGACCTGCGCGCTCATGTCCGTTATCCCGAAACCTTGTTCAAAGCGCAGGGCGAGGTCTATGGCCTTTACCACACGCAAAATGCGAATGTCTTTTTCCAACGTGAGGACGTTTGGAGTGTGGCGAATCGCATCAGCAATAGTGAACAGAACAAAGAGGTAAAGCCCATCGATCCCTACTTTGTGCTGATGCAGTTGCCGGAGGAGAAGAAAACGGACGAATTTGTGCTGATTCTTCCTTTCACTCCAGCCAATCGCAACAACATGATCGGTTGGTTGGCTGGCCGAAGTGACGGTGAGAACTATGGCAAACTCGTCGCCTACAATTTTCCACGCGGCCGGTTAATCGATGGGCCCGTGCAGATAGAGGCTCGCATCGACCAGAATGCCCAACTGTCAGCACAGTTTAGTCTCTGGAATCAGCAAGGCTCGCGAGTGATACGCGGACACCTGCTGGTGATTCCTATGGGGCGATCGCTGCTCTTCGTTGAACCAATATATCTTCAGGCCGTCAGCAGCCCAATGCCTGAGTTACGGTTAGTTGTCCTCGCCACGCAGGAGAAGCTCGGATACGGAACCAACTTCCAGGAGGCAATGACCAGTCTGTTTGGAGACGCCGGTAGCCCGCCGGCTTCCGGAGATGGCGGCAAAGCTCCCTTGGGACCAGCCCCAAGCGCATCCCCCACCGCTTCACCAGGAAGCGGAGAATCCCCTCGCATACCCACACCAGCAGCTTCGCCTACACCAGGTCAAACAGTGCAGCAGCTGATCAACCGAGCCGTCCAGGAGTTTGAGGAGTATCAGCGACTCACCTCGCAAGGCAAACTCGGAGAGGCCGGACAGAAGCTGGAGCAACATAAGCGCACGCTCGAGGAACTGAAGCGCATCGGCGGGAAATAGTAGGAACCCTCGCGCGTTCAGCTCCTGGCCAGTCTTTGCCGCATTCCGTTTTAGAGGCAACTCGAGATATGTCCGGCGGCTCTGCCGCATTCCGTGCGGTAAGCCTATGGCTTACCGAAATCGGACTATTCTTCCGAGGCTGCGCCTCCGTCAAACGACACCCTACTTCGACCACATCGGAGGCATAGCCTCTTGAAGAATAAAGCCTTCCGGTAAGCCATAGGCTTACCGCACGGAATGCGGCAAAGCCGCCTGAGATTCGCCCAACTTTGCGCACTGAACCAACCTAAGCATCTCAACTGCCCAGCTAAGAAGCTGGCCCAGGACGCACCTTTTCGCCAATTTCATTGGGGATTCCCAAGCTCTTAACGTGAATTGTATAGCAATTCCGTACACCCTATTTTGCGTTGGCCAGTAATCCCGCCTTTGGGTTATATTGTGCGTCCAACATTAAATCGATTGGCTCCGGATGGCTCGTCAGGCGAGAACGGAGGCAGAAATCTGGAGGCAGGCTTGGCAGCGGCGGCATTCTACGACCTCGAAGGTACCCTGGTCAGCACGAACCTAATCCACACCTTGGGCTTCTACGCCCGGAATGAGCCCGGCCTGTTTCGGAGTTTCAAGAAGAGCGCGGCCACGCTACTGAGCCTGCCGGTCTTCGCGGCAACCGACCAGTACAGCCGAAAAGTTTTCAACGACCTGTACTTCAAACGATATAAGGGGGTCTCGGAAGACCGCCTGCGCTACCTTGCCGATGACCTGTTTACGTCAGTACTGAAGCCAGCGGTTTTTCCCGGCACGTACGAGTTGCTGGAGAAGTCGCGCAGCCTGGGCTTGCGGCAGGTAGTGGTAACCGGGGCATTGGACGTTTCGGTGAAGCCCCTCATGGAGCACCTGGAGATTAAGGACTATGTCGCTAACCGCCTCGAGTTTGTTAACGGCCTGGCAACCGGAAGGCTGTTGCCCCCGGTGATGGCGGCGGCGACCAAGGCATCATGGATCAGGGTATTCGCCGAACGCGAAGGTATAAGTCTGAGCGATTCGTATGCGTATACAGACAGCATGAGTGACCTGCCGATGCTTTCGATCGTCGGTCACCCAGCCGCGATTTGTCCTGATATGCGACTGCGGCAGACAGCTCTGCATCACGATTGGCCGATTCTTAATCTGAAGTAAGTCAGTGTGGAGGTGGGTAAATGGTGAATAGTAAATGGTAAATGGTCAAACTTTAGCTACAAAGGAGCTTGAGACCATGCGTCCACATCAAAAGCTAGAAGTCTGGATCAAGGCACTAGAACTTGTTACCGATGTTTACAAGGATACAGAGCATTTCCCGAAAGAAGAGCGATACAGTCTGACTAGTCAAATCCGTCGTGCGGCGGTGTCGATTCCTGCGAATGTCGCCGAAGGAGCTGGAAGACACTCGAAGAAGGAATTCGCACATTTCCTTTCAAACTCCCAAGGCTCGGCAAGTGAACTCGAAACCGAGCTAGTGATTGCTCACAGGCTTGGCTATCTGAATGAAACCAGTCTCGCCAAACGGATTGCGCAACTCGAAAGAATTGGCAGGCTCATAACTGGATTGAGACGCCACGTAAGTTCTGAAGCTCGTTCATAGGCGGAACCAAAACAGCAATATGTCACCCAAGGCCGCTCCCAAAACCATTTACCATTTACTATTCACCATTTACTGGTTTCCACGAGGCCGCTCATAAAACCATTTACCATTTACCATTCACCATTTACCTCTTATGGCCCTACAACTACGAAAAAAGACGCACGAATCCGTTGTCTACATCGACCGCGATAGCGCCCCGCGCATACTCGCCTCGGGCATGGATTTCATTCTCGAGGATTTGCCTGTAGGCACGCGCGTCATCTATCCCAACCCGCCGATCAAGGGCCTGGTAAATCGTGAGGCTGCAATTCGCTATGCTCTAAACCACCCGCATGGTTGCGATCCACTGTTTGCCCAACTCGAGCCGGGCATGCGTGTGACCATCGCTGTGGACGACATCAGCATGCCGATCCCGCCGATGAAGGCGCCAGACATCCGCCAGACCGCGCTCGAGATTCTGTTAGAGATGCTTCACGGCCACGGCGTTGACGATGTGCACATCATCATTGCCATCTCTCTGCATCGCAAGATGACGGCGCCGGAAATGAAGCGCATGGTCGGGCAAAAGATCTGGGACGATTTCTACCCGGATCGTTACTACAACCACGATGCTGAAGACCCCAGCAACCTGGTGCTACTAGGAGAGACGCGTCACAAAGAACCGTTGCGCATCAATCGCCGCGCCGCCGAAAGCGACCTGCTGATATATCTCAATTTCAACTTCGTGCCGATGAATGGGGGCCACAAGTCAGTGGGCGTCGGTCTCTGTGATTATGAGTCACTGCGCGCGCACCACAATCCGAACGTCATCCGAGCGTCGAATAGTTATATGGATCCGGCAGGCTCGGAACTCGGACGGGTTATCAGTCGAGTTGGCCAACTCGCTGACGAACATCTGAACGTCTTTCATATCGAGACCACTGTTAACAACTACATCTTCGGCGCCGACATGGGCTTCCTGACGAAGAACGAGGACGATTTCTCGGCCTTCGATCGGATGAAGTATGAGGCCATGCGCTTCGGGATGGGCAAACTGCCGAAACAAGCCAAGCGCTCGATGTATAACTCGCTCAAGAGCAACTACGAGATGATTGCCTGCCATGCCGGCAAGACCGATCCGGTCCACGATCTAATCATCGCCAAGAGCATGGACCAGTATGTCGTTCCCATTGAAGGGCAAGCCGACATACTGATTTGTCCGGTGCCGGACATGTCGCCTTACAGCATCAATTCTATTTTGAACCCTTTGCTGGTGCAGGTGATGGCGCTTGGATATCACTTCAATATGTATCGGGGCAAGCCGCTCCTTAAGAAAGGCGGCACACTGATTCTGCATCACCCATGCACCGACGAATTTGATCACAACTTTCATCCGAGCTACATCGAGTTTTTCAACCGACTGCTGCCTGAGACACGTGATGCCAACGTCCTGCGCGACAAATACGAGCAGGAGTTTGCCAACAATCCCAGCTACGTTGAGATGTACCGTCGTGGCAACGCCTATCACGGGTCGCATCCGTTCTTCATGTGGTATTGGGGCGAGAATGGGCGACAGCACGTGGGCAACGTAATTGCCGCGGGCGCCGAGAACGCGCACGTCCCCGCCATGATGGGCTGGGAACGCGCCGACAATTTGACTGAGGCGATCTCGATGGCCCGGAGTTACATGGGCAACTCGGCGCAGATCACGATGCTGCATCAACCGATCATCGCCATCGCGGACATGACATGAGGGATACGACCGATCGCCTTTGACTATGAAAACACCAGGCCCGCTCTTTATGGGACCGCGGGCGCCCTCGCCCGCCTCGTTGGAAGGAAGTTGGCCTGGGTAATATTTAAACCGGACCTGAGTGAAGGCGTTGCTCAAGCGGGCGAGGGCGCCCGCGGTCCCAAATAAGCGCGGTCCAACATCGACGGTTTTTAGTGCACCAAGAAAGCTTATGGCTAAACTTTCGCCAACTGACATCTACAACGATCGCAGCGTCTTCCTAATCGGCAGCACCGGCTTCCTTGGGAAAGTTACGCTCAGCATGCTGCTGCACAGCTTTCCCAACGTTGGCCGCGTGTACGTAACCGTTCGCGCCCGCTCTCAGGAAGAATCAGAAGTCCGTTTCTGGAACAGTGTCATTACGGCGCCTCCATTCAACCCTTTGCGCGAGCGCTATGGAACCGCCTTTGAGGGTTTCATTCGCGACAAGGTAGCTGTGTTGGGCGGAGACATTGGTGATGTCAATCTCGGCTACAGTGACGACGAGGCGCAACGAGTTGCGGATAACATCGATGTCATCATCAACAGCGCCGGCAACGTCACCTTTAACCCGACCCTTGAAAGCGCGCTGCGGACCAACGTCGTCGGCACGCAAAATGTGATTGCCTTTGCCAAACGGATGAAGCGGCCGGCCTTGATCCACGTATCGACCTGCTTCGTCGCGGGAAACCGCTCCGGACCGGTATGGGAAAATGAACCTGTCGTTGGCTACTTTCCTCGGAAGCACGAACTGCCTGGGGTTGAATTCGACGCCGAACAGGAAATTAAGGACTGCGCAAAACTTGCCGAACGCGCTCGCGAAGAAGCCCGAGACGCGATGATGTTAGCCAAGTTTCGCGAACTGGCCCGCAAGCGGCTCAACGAAGAAAATCGCGACGCCGATGATCCAGACGCAATGGGACTGGCGGTAGCTCGCGAGCGAAAGGTCTGGATCCGCACCCGGCTGACTGATCTGGGAGTCGAGCGTTCGGCGTTTTGGGGCTGGCCCAACATTTACACCTACACGAAGTCGCTGGGTGAGCAACTCGTCGCTGCCGAGACCGGGATCGTTCGCAGCATCGTGCGACCAAGCATCGTCGAGTCGGCCCTGGCCTATCCTTTCCCGGGATGGAATGAAGGGTTCACCACCACGGCGCCCATAATTTTTCTCGTCTTAAAAGGTCAGACTCAAATCCCCTCAAACGAGAAGTTAATCCTCGACATAACGCCGGTCGATCAAGTGGCCTCGGTAATGTTGGGCGTGGCAGCTCAGGCTTGCATCGAGGAGCCCCAGCTGGTTCACCAGGCAGCCACCGGAGATTCAAATCCAAACCGGATGAACCGCATCATCGGCCTGGTTGGTCTCTACAAACGAACGCATTTTCAAGAGAAGGAAACGGGCTTCAAACTGGTCAACCAGATCGCCGCGCGCATGGAACCACGCCCGGTTTCCACCACGAACTTTGAAAAGTTCTCGACTCCGATGTTCAACTCCGCCGCGAAAAGAGCAGCATCTCTACTTGATCGCGCGCGACCGCGCTGGGGTGGTGGCCGCGCCGCCGACGTGATCGACCGAGTGAAGACTACTGTCGATCGGGTTGAAGAAATCACCAGGGAAACGGCGGAAGCGTTTGATATGTTCCGGCCCTTCACGGTCGAGAACGCCTACGTTTTTCGCTGTGACAATGTCCGCGCGCTCTTTGAGCGAATCCGAGACGAGGAACAGGGACTGCTGCGCTGGGCGCCGGAGAAGTTTGACTGGTACGACTACTGGCTGAACATCCATTTGCCAGGTCTCAAGAAATGGGTGTTCCCCACGCTCGAAGAAGACATGCGCGCTCAACCGAAGCGCATCTACACGTATCGCGACTTGCTCGAGCTTTTCGAAACCTCGACCAAACGACACGCCACTCGGGTAGCTATGCGGATCGAGCGCGATGGGCACAATGAGCAATACACCTATGCCGACCTGCGCGAACTCGCTACGCGCGCCGCCGGCTTCCTGGCCGCGGCAGGCATCAAGCCGGGCGACCGTGTAATGCTGCTGAGCCACAACGCACCGGAATGGGGCATGTCGTATTTCGGTGTGCTTAAAACAGGGGCCAGCTGTATTCCTGTTGATCCTGAGAGTTCCACGGATGAGGTCATAAACTTCGCTCGCGCCGGCGAGGCAGCCGGAATCATTATCAGCGAGAAACTTGAGGCCGAGCATCCGACGCTGCGCCAGCGATTAACCGACGCCGGCATCGGCGCACACATTTGGACTTTGGACGAAGTCTTTGCTCTTCATGATCAAGAGACGACAGATGAACGCCTGGCGATGTTGCCCAGCCGGGTCACCGCCCAGTCGTTGGCCTCTTTGATTTTCACTTCAGGCACGACCGGACGTCCAAAAGGTGTGATGCTTTCGCATCGTAACCTTACCAGCATGGTCTCCATGCTTTCGTCCGTGTTCGACATGAGCACCAAAGACGGAGTGCTTTCCGTCTTGCCGCTTCATCACACTTTTGAGTTCTCCACCGGCTTTCTTACACCATTGAGCCGTGGCGCCCAGATAACTTACTTACCGGAACTAACCGGCGATGCGCTCGCGCGGGCAATCAAGAATGGCCATGTTACCGGCATGGTCGGTGTGCCGGCGTTGTGGGAATTGCTACACCGCCGCATCAAGAACAGACTCTATGAACGCAGCGACTGGATTGGGAAGACTGCCGAAAACATGATTCGGGCTAACGCCTGGTTGAGAGAGAAAACGCATCTCAATCTTGGGCCCATCGCTTTCTATCCAATACATGAAGGCCTGGGCGGACGCATTCGCTACTTCATTAGCGGAGGCTCGGCTTTGAGCGAGCAGATTCAAAAAGACTTTCAGGGTCTTGGATTCACGATGCTCGAAGGCTACGGTCTCACCGAAGCTTCCCCGGTGCTGACCGTCACGAGACCCGAGCATGGTCTGCTGATGGGCAGCGTGGGCCGATCCTTGCCAGGTGTTGAAGTTAGGATTTCCGATCCCGACGCAAGTGGTGTTGGCGAAGTGATCGCCCGCGGTCCCAACGTGATGCTCGGATACTATTCGGATGAAGCCGCCACCCGCACTTCCCTGGTGGATCGATGGCTCTACACCGGCGACCTGGGAAAACTGGATGACGACGGCAACCTCTACCTCGTGGGTCGCTCGAAAGAAATCATTGTCGATACCAATGGCAAAAACGTGTACCCGGACGAGCTTGAAGAGATCTACTCCAACTCGCCATACGTTAAAGAACTCAGCATAGTTGGACTGCCCGATGGGATTGGAGAAAAAGTAGCTTGCCTGGTTGTGGCCGATGATGAATACGACATCACGCTCTCACGCGCGGAGTTTCGCCGCCAAGTTGAAGAACATTTTCGCGAAGTCTCGGCTTCCCTGCCCTACTACAAGCGGGTGAAGGTCATGCACTTTACCGAAGTAGAATTGCCGAGAACAGCTACGCGGAAGGTGAAGCGAGCCGAAGTTGTAGCCATCCTCCAGGGACTGGAAGCGAATACCAAGCCTGATCCAACTGCCTTGAAGGAGAAGTCCACCGATTCAGAAGGTCGTTGGCTAATATCAATCGTTGCTAACGTCAGCAACCGATCCAGAGACGAGATATCGCTCAACTCCCGACTGGCCGACCTGGGTTTCGATAGCTTGATGTTTGTGGAGCTGGCTACCGCAATCGAAAATGCCGGAGGGTCTCTTACTGCTCCCGAGCGTCTTAACGAAGTCCAGGATCTGAGGGAGTTGGCCAGCGTAGTGAGCCGTCGCCCCGGTGCGCGTGCGGCGAGTGCAGCGGCGTCGGCACGCTCCGAGGCTCGTCGGGCTGACGACCACGAGATTAACGTTCCATCGTTTGTAAGGGTTGCCGGCAACCGGGCCGGTGACGTATTGCAGAAACTCTTCTACGACCGTTTCCTCGACACGCATTACGAAGGGCGTTCAAACATTCCCGCCCATACGAACTTCATTGTCGCCGCCAATCACACGTCACATCTGGACATGGGACTCACGAAGATGGCGCTGGCCGAAGCGGGCAAGGATATGGTCGTACTCGCAGCCGCCGACTATTTCTTCGACACGAAATATAAACGTGCCGTGATGGAGAATTTTACCAACCTGGTGCCCATGGAGCGCTCCGGATCACTCCGGCAGTCGCTTCGCCACGCCCATTCATTTCTGACGCGAGGTTACAACGCCCTCATCTTTCCCGAAGGCACTCGTTCACTGACAGGTGAGATGGCCGACTTCAAACCAGTAATTGGCTATCTCGCCCTTCATGCCCGGGTCGGCATTCTTCCTATTTACCTGCAGGGCACGCATGAAGCGATGCCCAAGGGCTCAAACATCATTAAGAGCAGAAATGTCGGCGCGCGCATCGGTCGCTACCTTCCAGTCGAGGATCTGGAAGAGATGACTAATGGCATGGCCCGGGCTGAGGCCTACCGGCTGATCGCGGCGCTCGTGAAGCATCAGGTTGAAAACCTGCGCGACGGAACTCGCCGTGAGTTTGACGCCAAGGCGGTTCGCAAACAATGGAAAGCCGAGCGCCGCGCGCAGGTTGCCGGACGCGAGACGGTTGAAGAGCCGGTTGTATGAAAACTGATCGTGGATAGATTGTAGGGGTGGCACTCCGTGCCCACCCACTTTCTCGCTACAAATGTTCGCCGAAGTGAAGGGTCCCCATCGCTACCCAAGGTGGGCGAAGATAGCGCGCCTGCGGGCCAGACAATGAAATTGTGACGCGGCCCCTCAGTGGCCGCCGCTCTCGGCAGTAGCTCGACTTTGTAAACTATCGCGAATGCAACCAAGGGGCGGCCACGGAGTGCCGCCCCTACAATCTAGCCAGTTGGGCATTTCTCGGCCGCGAGTTGGTTCTCTTTGCGAAACTTTGCGCACCCTTCGCGACCTTTGCGGTTTGAACTGATTAGTTAACCGCAAAGTACGCCAAGACCCGCAAAGTTCCGCAAAGACTGCACGCCTTTACACATGTACGGACCAATGGTCAGACGACTTCTACTCGCCATTCTCTGCATCGCCTTCGCCTGCGCGGGCGCGCACAGCCAGGGTGCGTCAACAGAGACTCGCTATCTCTCCGGCACCGGAAAAGACGACGCGGTGTTATGGGATTTCTTCGCGACGAGCCGACGCAAGAGTGGAAGCTGGGCCAGAATTCCCGTCCCCTCCTGTTGGGAGCAGCAGGGCTTTGGTGGTTACAACTACGGGCGCAATCGCATCAGCGCGACGAACCCTCTGGCCGATGAACAAGGTAAATATCGTTTGCAGTTCGACGTTCCGGCTTCGTGGAAAGGAAAGACAGTCCGCCTCGTATTCGACGGTTCGATGACCGACACCGAAGCCCGGGTAAACGGTCAGTTAGCCGGTCCCGTTCATCAGGGTTCGTTTTACCGGTTCAAGTACGACATCTCGCACCTGGTGAAATTCGGATCCTCCAATCTTTTGGAAGTCACGGTCAGCAAGGTCTCCACGAATGAGAGCGTTAATAGAGCTGAGCGCTCCGGTGTCGACTATTGGGTATTCGGCGGCATCTTTCGCCCGGTCTATCTTGAAGCGTTGCCGTCGCAGTTTATTGATTGGACCGCGATCGATGCCCGAGCCGACGGCAGTTTTACAGTGGATGTACATATGTCTGGACCCGGCGCCCCCGGGGACAAAGTGACTGGACAAATCCTGAATGCAAGCGGAGCGCCGGTCGGCAGGCCCTTCAGTGAGGCCGAGTTACTCAAGGAAGGTGCCCTAAAACTAGCGACGACGATCACAAGACCAAAACTCTGGACTGCGGAAACACCGCATCTCTATCGCGTGCGGCTTACCTTACACCGTAGAGGAAAGCCGGTTCACACAATCACCGAGCGTTTTGGATTTCGGACCTTCGAAGTGCGCCCGGGCGACGGCCTCTATTTGAATGGCCAGAGGATCCTCTTGAAAGGGGCCAACCGTCACAGCTTCTGGCCTGAGAGCGGACGAACGCTAAGTCGCAAGATCAGCTACGACGACGTGAAGCTGATCAAAGAGCTGAACATGAACTCGGTCCGGATGTCCCACTATCCACCGGATGTCCACTTCCTCGAAGCCTGTGATGAACTCGGTCTCTACGTGTTGGATGAACTAGGCGGCTGGCAACGCAGTTACGACACGCCCACCGGCAAGCGGCTGATTAGCCAAATGGTGCCGCGCGATGTTAATCACCCGAGTATTCTGTTTTGGGACAATGGAAATGAAGGCGGCTGGAACAAGCAGAACGACGACGAGTTTGCGAAGTGGGATCCGCAGAACCGTTCAGTGCTGCACCCATGGGAATTGTTTCGCGGCGTCAATACCGACCATTACGAAAAATTTGACAGCCACACAAAACTCTCCGCTGGCCCCGACATCTACATGCCCACCGAATTTCTACACGGGCTGTACGACGGTGGCGCCGGAGCTGGCCTCTGGGATTACTGGGAGTTGATTCGCAAAAGCAAAGTCGGTGGCGGCGGATTTATCTGGGCCCTGGTCGATGAGTGCGTCGCGCGCACGGATCAGAATGGACGACTCGACTGTGCGGGTAATCAGGGGCCGGATGGCATTGTTGGCCCACATCGCGAGCACAAAGGAAGCTTCAACACTGTCCGTGAAATCTGGTCACCGGTTCAGGTCGTTGGACCGCCAGAGTTGCCGGCTGATTTCCGCGGTGAGTTTCAGGTCGAAAATCGATACGACTTTACTAACCTCAACGAGTGCAGTTTTGTCTGGCAGCTCGCCAGTTTCCCGTTGCCGGAGCAAGGTATGGCGGGACATTCCGTGATTGCTTCCGGAGTCACCAGGGGGCCGAACATCGCGCCTCACGATGCCGGTCAGTTCCGACTCAACCTGCCCGCAGCTCGAGTTCGGAGTGACGTGCTGTATGTGACCGCAAAGGATCCTGTGGGCCGCGAACTGTGGACCTGGTCGTGGAATTTAAGACGACCATTGGCTGATCTCCCGAAGGTGGCATCCGACCGCGCTCAGAAAGTTTACCTGAGGGAGGATGGCCCGACGCTTCTGGTTCGCGCGGGAACACTCGAACTTCATTTCAATAAAGCGTCAGGAATGCTCGACAAAGTACGTCGTGGCACTACGACGATTCCGTTCAATCATGGACCGCGTCTGGTTGCATTTCGTCGAAACGATCGAAAGTATGAACACGTTGGCGGGCCAAGCGCGCTCAAGAATTTCGCGTTTCGCGAGGATGGTGGCAATGCAGTGGTTGAGGCCACTTACGACGGAGCTCTTCGTCAAGTTCGATGGCGGATCGGCTCCAACGAGGTGGTGAAGCTCGACTATGAATACGCTCTTGATGGAGTCGTTGATATGGCTGGTGTCCAATTCGATTTTCCCGAGGAGCAGATGAAAGGGATCCGCTGGCTTGGCGACGGGCCGTATCGGGTCTGGCAAAATCGCCTGCAAGGTACGCGGCTCGACGTTTGGGAGAACGCCTACAACGACACAACGCCTGGAGAGAGCTGGGTTTATCCGGAGTTCAAAGGCTATTTTCGCGATTGGCGTTGGGCGACGTTAATAACCAGCGCTGGCAAGATCACGATTAGTACTGAAGCCGAGGATTCGTTCCTTGGGATATACAAACCGAAAGACGGCAAGGATGGACTGCTGGATCTGCCCGCGATAGGCATTGGTATTCTGGATGTGATTCCGGCAATGCGGAATAAATTTCACACTACCGACGAGATTGGACCGCAGTCGCAACCAAAGCAGATGTCAGGAACTAAACGCGGAACTATCTATTTTCGCTTTTCAGGTTAGAGCTGTGTCTCTGTGGTGAACTCAACAGCCGAAACGGTCACCACAGAGACACAGAGAACACAGAGGTTGCACAGAGAATACCGTTATGAATTTGGCGATAAATTATGGCAACTACCACAAAACGAACAGCCCGCATGACCCCAGTCAAAGCCGGCACCAAGCGACGCGCGGCAATTGAAAAGCGACCCCGCGCAGCCACCCTGATCACTGGAGGCACGGGCTTTCTTGGTTCGCATCTGGTCAGGCAATTAGTCGCTGACGGAGCGAAAGATATTCGGGTGATGGCCACTTCCATTCCCGACTGGTTGGTGGGGTTGGGAGTTGAAACTTTCGAAGGGTCAGTCACTAACGCAAGCGACGCTAAGCGGGCCGTTGAAGGAATCAGCGAAATCTACCACCTGGCTGGCAAGGTTTCGCGCGAACGCGATGATGCCCGCGAGATGTACAAAGTCCACGTTGAAGGCACTCGGCTATTGTGCGATGCGGCCAAAGCAGCAGACGTCAAGACGATCGTGCTGGCGTCCACGAGCGGTACTATTGCCGTTACCAAAGACAGCGACGTAGTTCCAGACGAATCATACCCACCGCCACTCGATATCATTACCCGCTGGCCCTACTACGCCAGCAAGGTCTACCAGGAAATGGCCGCGCTCGAACGCTTCAATGGCAAGGGCCGGCGGCTGGTTATCATGAACCCGAGTCTGCTGCTGGGTCCCGGTGATGACCGGTTGAGTTCAACTAAAGTGATCCTGGATTTTATGGCGCGTAAGATCAGCGCCGTGCCCACCGGGGGATTGAGTTTTGTGGACGCGCGCGACGCCGCCAAAGCCTTTCGCGTGGCCATGAAGAAGGGACGTCACGGTGAGCGTTACTTGATGGGCGCAGCTAATTGGACGTTCTCGAAATTCTTTGGGCGGCTCGAACGGTTGACTAAGATTGCCGCTCCCAGGATTGCCTTGCCCGCGAAGTTCGCCGTGGCCGGCTCACGCATGGTCGATTCCCTTTTCAAACAGTGGAACTTCGCTTCACCCATCGAGCCCGGCGCCGTCGAGATGGCGCAATACTATTGGTATCTGAACTGCGGCAAGGCCGCGCGCGAGCTGGGCTTCCGTCCCCGCGATCCCGGCGAGACTTTGCAGGACACGATTGTTTACGTACGCGAGAATTTCCTCGGTGGTGATGCGTTTAGGAAATAAAGATCGGGGGGAAAAGGGGAAGGGGGAATAGGGAAAGAGTAAAGGAAGAGCCCACTCCCCATTTGTTCCACAAGAAGCTATCTCAGAGAAGTAACGATCTTCCCTTTACCCTTTACCCTTTACCCGTTCCCCTTTTCCCCTTTTTCCCTATTTCCCCCAAGTCTTTATTCCCCCAGCGCTGCGTACTTAAACAACCTGAACCGGTAACGCTGCTGATCGCGAATGTTCTTCGCAATCGCTCCATGCAGGTTGTCATCCCAGGTCGTGTACTGGTCGATGAATTTGTCCGCTCCGGCCTTGCTTCCCTCATACTGAACTTCCAACACCTTTTTAAGCAGCTTCCCCACTACGTCGTGATACTTATCGTAGTGAATGCGAAGCGTCTTGCTTGAAGGCTCAAACGTCAGCAGCCCGTTTTCCAGAAAGAAGTTCCACTGCATTAGCTGCATGGTGTTGTAAGGCTGATCGCGGCGAGGTTTGTTGTTCTGCAACACGCGCAGAATGCCGCCGGCATACACGCTGCGGAACTGGGCTTCTGTGTAGTAGCCCTGCTTGCGCAGCGCCTCAGCCACAAACAACGACACCAGATCGGCTTTCATTTCCTCCATCGCGCTGGCATTGTCCAACAACGCTTCGTCCAGATCGCGATTGTCTTTGGTCCGATCCACCCCGAGATAGTGACCCACCTCGTGCCAGAGCGTGCGATAGAAATTCCCGTCCGGAGTCAGCGCCTTCGCCTGTTCGGGTCCAACTGCTGCCTGGAGCACGCCTGATGTTGCCTCGTTAATATTCGGGTCGCGCATGATGTTGGCGCGCAGCAGAATGGTCCGGCCATAGCGACGCGCCAGATAGCTTTCGTTGGGGAGAATGGTGGCGGTGTTTCCTCCCCGCGACTGGCCAAAATCAGCCACCACATCGTAAACACCTACCGGGATGTCTTCACGTATCTTCTTGTGGTGATCATAGGGCAGCGAATCCTCGAGGGCTTGCAGTCCTTTCATCGCCTGCCGCAGCGCGGTGGTTTCCTCTCGCCGGGTGGCGAGCACATTGAAAGCAAAGAAGGTCTTCACGCCAAACAGTTCATCGTCGTAGGTTTCATAAGAACCAATCTGCGCGTTGAGATTCTTGAAGCGACCCGTAACCCAAGCGGCGTCTCCGGATTCGTAATCGTCTGACAATAAATCGCGCGCGCGATTGCGCAGGTAACCCGCGAATTCTTCATCGTCGCTTTCGACCGCGTCGGCAGCTTGATTCAACAACCCGTATGCCTTCATCAGCGCGTCGGCGTAGGCGACGGAATAAGGAACTGCGTAGAAGCCCGTGGGTCCGCGCGAGACCGTGACGCGCGCCTGTGGGCCGCGTTGTGACACTTGCAGCGCCTTTAGTTCAGTTCGAAGACCAGGATGGAGAACCTCCAACGCGGGATAACGGCTGAGTGTGGCCAGATCCTCGGCAAGATTTTTCGGAGACGCCCAACGCACTACAGTACGCAGCCCCAAAAGTTTGGCTCGCTGCTCCGGATGGGCCTGGAGGAACTCCTCGATGTTTTCCTTCTTCACTCCCCATGGATAAACGTTCTTCCCCGGCTCCAGTCCGGCCACCGGCAGAAATGCTGCGCGCTTGTTCTCCAGCGTGGTGGCAATGGGTCCTTGAAATAACCGATAGAGACTAAGGAGGTTTTGGGTACTCGCAGGCGCGCCCATTTGCTGGTCCAGTTTTGAGAGAGCCGCAAAACTCGAAGCGGCCTCCGGGTGTCTCTGTTGTTCATAAAGACCCTGAAAGACCTTGCCCACCTCGATCAACTTCTCAACAGCTTTTCGTTCCCCCGCACTCAGGTGTGACAAATCAGTCGTCAGACGTATCGTCTGCGTCTTGTCAACGATGGGCTGGCTCTTCTCTGGCGGCCAGTAGCCCGGCGGCGCGCCATCTTTCGTGTTCACTCGTGATTTAGTTTGAGCCAATGCAACAATAGTGAAGCTGGAAAGCAGTACCAGAATTACAAACTGTCTTGTCATTTAAACTACCTCGGGAATCCGAATTAAGTAATGGTTGCGACATCTTACAAGGCATTTCCGCCAGCGAGCAAAGCCGAGACTCTAGATAGTGGATGCCGGGCGCGCCTGTGGAGAAAAGCAATTCGTCCGAGGTCAGGCGTTTAGAGTACAAGCTTTAGCTTGCGTGTTTCGGCAGCGGCAACCTAAACGCTACCACTCCGCGCGGGGACCCCGGGGTTGGACTCTAAACGCCTGCGGTCCCAGGCATTCGTCCGGGCTTTGCGGCATTCATCCGTCGCTATATTCGGGCGCAACAAATACTTCACTGCGTTTCCTCACGGGATTACCCGCCTTCGCTCGTCGGCATTGCTCTTGCACATTGTGTGAACCATGTCGTCAGCATCATTCTTATCAGATACTTCTCCCTATGTTCCCTATCACGATGGTACCCACGCCTCGGCGGGCACTGCTTTTCCCACCGTCGAAAAAGAGTCAGGCTTGCTACACGGTGTCGCGCGACGTTGGCGTCGAGAGCGACGCCGTCGCAAAGTGGGACGCGCTTACGATATGGCGCAGGAGATCGCTCGCGTGCTTCCACCAGGATCTCGGGTTCTCGACGTTGGCTGCGGAAACGGTTACATCGCTCATCATCTATCGGCGATGCTCAATGCCAGTGTACTCGGTATCGATTTGGGCGAAACCACCGACGCGCCCATCGATTACCGGCGTTTCAACGGCACAGATTTCCCCGTCGAGACCAGCTCATGCGAAGCCGCCTTGTTTTGTTATGTCCTGCATCACGCCCAGAATGTTGACCTGATTATCGCTGAGTTACGCCGCGTGCTGCGGGCCGGTGGGCGGGCTGTGATCTATGAAGACATTCCAGCTACCTGGTGGGATCGTCTAGTGTGCGCCACTCACGATCTCAAGTGGCGTAATCGCACGGGCCCCTGCACTTTTCACACCGAGGATCAATGGCGCTCGTTGTTCAAAGCTGCGGGTTTCGAAATTGTACATGAGCGCCGGCTATCAAGGTTCCGCAACCTCGCACATCCAGTCCGGCGCTGGTTATGTGTCCTCGGCGCAGAAGACTCGAAAGCGTGCAGCGGATCGCCAGCTATTCTTCATTCCGCTTAAGCACGTCCGCAATGGTGCTAAAGTCGGCTGTTGGTTTGGTGCGGCAGGTTAGCGTCACATCTTTGGGTTTAAGAACAGAGTCGCAAACAAAGATTTCATGCCACGTGTTTGAACTAACATTAGGAGGGCCATTCGCAGATAACGGGCGTATAGAGTACAAGCTTTAGCTTGCGGGGTTACGAAAGAAGCAACCTAAAGGTTGGACTCTAAACACCTGTAACCGGCGTATAGAGTACAAGCTTTAGCTTGCGGGGTTACGGAAGAAGCAACCTAAAGGTCACCCGACCGTTCAGATGGCGCCGATCTGTCTGTTCATCTTCAGAAAGTCGAAGTTGTTCCAGGCTTCGACGATCTTACCGTCTTTGACCCGAACGATGCACATACCGGAGAACTCCACTGGCGCGTTACTGGCTTTTATCCCGAGATGATCGCCGGCATGGTTTCCACGAACTGAGCAACGGGCCGCCACCAAATCTCCTTCCGCGATCAGATCTTCGACCACAACTCCAATGCCTGGGAATGCGCCACGGAAGGTTTGGTGAAAGGGTTTGAAATCGGATGGGCCCTTCATGGGATTGCTCGGGTCCTCAGATAACCCATGCACAACACCGTCAGCGGCAAACATCTCGTCAATCGCTTCCGCGTTCCCTTTATTCCAGACTTCGTCGAACCAGCGCCGTAGCAGTGCTTTGTTTTCTTCTGACATATTTATTTAGCTCCTTAGCCTAAGTTGTAGGGTGGTACTCCGTGGCATGAAAACTCCTGGTTCTCAGCGCCAAGGGCGCGAAATGTGATAGCCCAGGGCAACGCCCTGGGTAAGGTCATAACAATCAGGAAGCGCTGAAGGCGCGAAATAACAAGTCTCGACTGAAAATCCTCGGGATTCCACTAGGTCCACCCCTCATTTCGCGCCTTCAGCGCTGGGAAACTTTAGGCGAGTCTACCTGGGCCGATGGCCCAGGCTGTCACATTTCGCGCCTTTGGCGCTAAGAACTCACAGTTTTCACCCACCCGCTAACGCAGGTGGTTCTGACAAGTTCCAGCCATGGATCCCCGTCACTCTTCAACCAAATCGACATTCATCCCACCGGCGTCCGGTCCTGCTTCTTTCGCCAGCTTCAATAGGCAATTAAGTCGCTCCGTCTGCTCCTCATTGAGTTCAACGAACTTAACTCCAAAGCCTCGGCCGGGAGTATAGTGTCTGACTTCGCCTTCCACATATAGCCACTCGTCATCCGGCAGCAGGACGCGGAAGCCTACGATCTCACCGGGCCTTACTTCTCCAACTGAGTCGAGAAAACATCCGGTTTCTGATAGGTCGGTAACGCGGGCGCTGTGAGCTTCCGTTGAACTGTCCCACATGGCGTCGAGACTAACTCTTAACCTTGGTTTCTCGCGACGTTCCACCATAACGATTACTTTTCGACGTGAAATTTGTGTAGCACACGATGCGTGATTGGAGTGAGAATAATTCCCATCACACCGATGAGGACCAAGCCGCTAAAAAGGGCATAGGCTGAAGCAAAGATCTTCGCGGCATCGTTGCGCAGCGGATTTACCGGGCCCATGCCTCCCAAAATCATGGCCGCCTCCAAAAGCGAATCGACCCAATTCAGGTTGTCGATCCAATGATAGCCCGCGATGCCGAGCAACAGGGCCGGCGCTATCAAAGCCAACGCGACTCCTACCGCAGCCAGCATTCTCCTCGCAAAAACTGGTAGCGGGACTACCTTTTCGTGCTTCTGTTCAAACATTGAAACAAATTTGGAGTGCGGCGGCTCGACGCCGCTTTGGTATCCGGCGGCTTGACGCCGCTTGATACGCGGCAAAGACAACGTCGATCGAAAAACTCTGTCTAGTTAATACGATGCTTGCACTCAGCTTAAGAAAGCGGCGTCGAGCCGCCGCGGACCAAAGCGGTGTCGAGCCACCGCACTCCAAACTAGCTTGCTGCAAACTGAGTTATCTCACCTGGCTTGCGGAGCATCTTGTTCACTTCGCCGACATGGTGTTCCTCTTCGGCAATCATCTTTCGAGCATACTCTTCAAGCAAAACGGAGCGATCGCGCACCAGGTCGAGAAGTTTCTTATAAAGCGCCAAACCCGTTTTTTCCGCTTCGAGAGCTTCGAGCAGAATGTCGTTGATGCCATGCTTGTGGGTTTCCAGTAGCCCGCCAATCTTCAAAGATGGATGCTCACCAAAATGCGTGACCAGCTCACCCGCCTCGTTGGCGTGAGTCAAACTGGTGGTTGCCTCAGCGCGCAACCAGCTGACAATGGGAATGCGGCTGTGACCAAAAACCATTAACGCGTAATGTGTATATCTCACTACCCCCGCGAGTTCGGTTTCGAGAATCTCGTTGAGTAACGCAACCGCCGCCGCCTTGTCCAAATCCTGTTCTGACATTTTTTCTCCTCATCATTTATCGGGTTCATTGTTGAAAACTAATCATCTGGCCAAAGCCATCTGCTAATGCGAATATGGAAGTGTGCAACCTGCCAAAACAAAAGCCCACGTAATCCTATACAGCCGGCCGGGCTGTCACCTTTGTGAAGAAGTCAAACAAGCTATTGAGGGGGCTAAGTGTGCTAACGAATATACGCTCGAAGAGATAAATATTGAAACCGACGTGGCTTTGCTACGGCGCTATCGGAACGAGATTCCGGTGGTAACCATCAACGGGGACGAAGCGTTCAGGCATAGACTAACGACGGACGAATTTCGGAAGCGACTGGCAAGCGGCTAAACAGAGAGGAGAGTCCACCTACGGGGTTAGATGGGTCTCTCGAGATTTTCCATATCTCATTTGACATTTCTCATTGAACATTTCAGAAGCCTTGAGCGTCAGCTATCGCCGGCCAGAACGGATGCTGATTCCCCGGCTTAAATGTTCAATGAGAAATGTCAAATGAGAGATGGAAAATCTAATGATCACTGAGCGCTCTGTTGTTGAGCCACCGACGGATTGAGATTCAACTGCCGCGAGTACTCTTCAATCGATTCAAACAACCGCTCGCGTTCCGATTCCTGGGTTGACTGCCGGTAGCTGGTGACCAAATCCTTAAGCGTGCTGAGGTCCTTGTAGAGTCCAGCGTTTTCAATTGGTGGCGTGAGATAGGAAATCAGCTCGGCGTAGGAACGACGTTTGGCAATCGAACCTTCCGAAGGGTTGTTCACGCTGTAGATGTAGATATTCGGTAGTTCGTCAATCAACCTATCAGGCCAGCACTCACCCGACAGTCCAATCTGTTTTCCCGGCATGAATTCCATTGCGCCGTGCGTGCCTACGTGAACGACCGCATCGGCGTTGAAGACTTTTGACAAGTAAGTGTAGAAGGCCATGAAGCCATGATGGGGCGCACCGCTGCGGGCCATCATTAACCGCATCGGGTCGCCCTCATAACCAAAGGTCGGCTGCACACCTACAAAGACCTTCCCTAACTGAATGCCCTGGATCAGCAAGTCACGTCCGAATGAATTCACGCGGCCCGGCGCCGCGCCCCACTCGTCCTCGATCTCCGCCACGTACGGACACGAACGACGATATTCCTCGACGCTCATTCGATGAGCCACGTTAGCAGTAGCCGCAAACCTGTCGGCATTGCCGCCAATCACCCGCTCCCTTAAATCATCAGCCGACTCGGGCAGCTCAACATCGTAGCCTTCAGATTTCAGTTTCCGGAGTGTGTCCCAAACACTGGGAAAAACATCGAGGTCGGCCGCAGTGCCGATGTTTCCCTTGTTCGGCGGAAAACAGAAGAGGATCAGAGCTAGCTTTAACTGATTGCGCGGCGCGGTGCGTAACCGGTTCCAACGCATCAGCCGTCGGGCCAGCCGGGCACAACGGTCATCAAGCGGTACGGGCTCAACTCCGCTCGCCGGTATTCCACCGTAGATGAAAGGCTCGGTGGCCCCGTCGATCTCGGGAATCGCGATTTGCATTCCAGCCTGAATCGGATTGAGACCAGTTTGTGATTCGCGCCAGGCGTCGATTGTCTGTGTGTCCAGGCTGACCGCCGAGCGATATGGGCGATTCAAACTTTGCAGAAACTCGGATGCGGCTTCGCTGTCGTTCATCGCCGGACCGCCTACGAAGCTGAAGCCGGTTAAGGAGACGATCTGGCTGACCCGAGAGAGTCCAAAGTCCAATGTCCAAAGTCCAAAGTCCTTTGACTCATCGGCTAATTTTCCCCGCTCAGAAGACTCGTTTTGGGTCTTTGGTCTTTGGTCTTTGGTCTTTGCTTTTGACTTTGGACTTTGGACTTTGGACTTTGGACTGATTGCCCCCGACGAAGAACTTCTGACACGCTTCGCGATTGTCCATCAAGGTGGACAGCGCCGGGATAACGCTCAAGCCTTCCGCCTCGATGGCCCAAATCAATGCGTCGTAGTGTTTGGTGGTTTTGCTGACGACCTGTGGCCGCATCAAAAGCAGCCCAACAGTCGCTGCCGGATTCAAACCGAGCGTTTCGTCCGCGGACTTTGGACTTTGGACTTTGGACCTTGGACTCCTCCCCAAGTACCACTTCCGATATTCCTCAAACGTTTCAAACAGCGTCGGTGAGTCTGGATGATAGATCGCCACCGACGGCAGATGTTGTGGTGGCGGGACCTTGACCTTTGCTTTCTTCAATCGCTCGTCAGGCACGTATTCCTTCAGCGCATAAAGAATCATTGACCGAATGTTTGCCGGAGTTGGCTGGAGGAAGTAGCAGAAAATATTTAGGTAATGTTTTACGTCGCGCAGTCCGCCGGCGGTCGGGACAAATCTCAAAATGCCTGGAAGTTTGTCGATGAGTTTTAAGTACTGTCCGTGCCCATGCTTCTTCGGCTGATTATCGTGACGGCTCCCACGTGCCTGCCGCCCAATCCAGGAACCGGCCGCAGTCAACAACCCAAGCGCTTTTCCCGAACTCCTCTTCCCCTTTTCCCCTCGTTCCTTCCCTCCCAGCAATTGCGAGATATCCAGCTTTCCCATGCGCGTCAGCCGCATCAGATCGGGCATGCAGTTGATGACGATCACAGCCGCGTGACGAAGTCGATACCTGGCCAAAGCCGGAATGAGGCGCCCGGCGTTTTCGCCATCCATGACATGAATCACGAAAACGAGATCTGAATCTCTTAGATCATTTTCAACCGCCACCCATTCGCGATCGCTCAGCGGCGATCCGAAGTTGCAAGCTGTGACGCTCAGCCCAAGACTGTAGTCACGGTTGAGTTCCCGCTCAGCATTCTTGAGCGGCGCTAACAAACTCGAACCAATGTAGAGGACCGTGACTTTCAATTAGTTACTCTTGCCTCACGCAACCCCTTCAAGCTGATCTTCCAGGCTACCGACGATTTCGCGCAGTTGCTCCAACACTTCCGGTTCAACATCCCAGTAACCGCGTCCGTTCGCTTCAAGCAAGCGTCCTACCAACGAGTGCGCCGAGTGTGGATTCAGATTACGCAAACGCTCCAGCATTACTTCGTCCAGCACGAACGTATTCGCGACTTCGGTGTAGATCCAATCGTCAACCGCATCCGCCGTCGCGCTCCAGCCGAAGGTGTTCGACAGGTGACCTTCTATCTCGGCGACTCCGCGGAAACCATGCTTCAACATTCCTTCGTACCATTTCGGGTTGAGCGTCTTGGCGCGCGTTTCCAGCCTTACAGTTTCCTCAAGCGACCGGATCTTGCTATCGGGCGACAGTGTGTCGGATAGGTAAATGGCCGGCCGACTATTGGCACGCTTCTCAACCGCCTTTGAAATGCCGCCGAGATATTCGAAATAATGATCGACGTCCGTTATCCCAATCTCAAAGGTATCGATGTTTTGATAAGTGGCTTCCACCCGCGACAGCGCTCGGTCCATAGCCACGCGCGCTTCGACGCCTTCGATTGCCTGACCTTTGGAGTCGCGCCCGTAGGCAAAACACTTTCGGGTGACGAATAAATCGCCAAGGGTGTCGTCGCGATCCCACTGCGAATCCATCACCATGAAGTTGACGTTAGTCCCATAGTTACCCGGCGCATTTGAAAACACGCGCGTCATGGCCTCGTCAGCATCGCAGTTTTCATTTTCAATCTGCTCCAGCACATGCCGGCGGACGTAGTTCAGATCAAGGGGTTCATCCAAATTCGCAACCAGTCGGACCGCCCGATCCAACAACTGGACTGTAGGACTAAACAGATCTCGAAAGATTCCCGAGATGGTCATCACCACGTCTATGCGCGGTCGTCCAAGCTCCTCGAGCGGGATAGCTTCGACACTCGTGATTCGATTGAGTGCGTCGGAAACTGGCCGAACCCCGAGCAACCAGAGCGCCTGGGCCACCCCCTCGCCCTGGGTCTTGATGTTGTCCAGTCCCCATAAGACGAGGGCCATGGACCGAGGGTAGCGACCGTGCTCCGCGTGGTATCTCGCCAATAATTGCCTGGCCACAGATTCAGCACGACTGAAAGCCACCGCCGATGGAACGGCGTAGGGATTAATCGCGTGAGTGTTGCGCCCGGTTGGCAGGATCGATGGATTCTGGACGATATCCGCGCCCGGACCCGGGGCCACATATTCACCTCTGAGCGCACGCATGAGCGCCTCAATCTCGCTGTTTGTCTCTAGCTGTTTCGAGATCTTCTCCAGGAGCAGAAATACCGGCCGGCTCAACCCCACACTTACATTTGCGTTCTGTTCCAGGGATTTCACCGCTGCGTCAGGGCCACCCAATTCGAAGTTCTTAAAAGCCTCGGCAAGAATCGCATCCACCCGCTCGCGATCGCGCAAGTCAGCTTCACCAGGAATGAAGGAGCCAGATGGTTTCTGAAAACTGGGAGAGATCGAAAGACCCAAACTCTCGGCCACCAATTGAGGCAAGGCACGGGCTCCGGCTTCCGGACGATCAAACGAAGCGATCATCTTCAACATGTCGGTGCGCTCACCGGCTCGCGACGGACGACCAAAAACATGCAGGCCGGTTGGGATGAGCCGCTGCTCGATTTCGAGAAGCTGCTCATGGAGTTCAAACACGCGACGATCGCGTTCGTCAGAATCGAGCGGCCTTTGGGTAGGGGAATTCATGATCGTGACATTATGCTCGGGCGCCGAATCCGCTTTTGGGTGATGCTCCTTTCAACTGTTGCACTAAAAGGAGCGGCCGACTGCATTCTGAACTACGGGAAGACAATGAAGTCAGTACCACCTCGCCGGCGGGTGGAAACTCCTGGTCCCTAACGCTGAAAGCGTTCGCTAATTCCAGCCCAGGGTTGCGCTCTGGCAACCCTGGGAGCATTCATTCATTCTCGAAGACACAACTCTGAAGGAGTTGCGTCGCTGTACGCTAGCCCCAAACCTTCGCAACTCCTTCAGAGTTGCGAAGAATCGATCGAGGCATTTTCTACCCAGGGTTTCAAAGCAACCCTGGGCTGAAATTAGCCAACGCTTTCAGCGTACGCTTGCAAAAAACTTGCCTTGGTACTAAGGCCTTAGTTTCCAAACAGTCTCTTACCGCGGGGTGGTGCTGACCTCATTGCCTGCAAACCAGCTCTTCAGCGAATAGACCATCCACTAAATCATACGAAAGTCGACAAACATCGCGCGTTTAACTTAACCGCAATCCGCTCAGCCGCGTCGTTTGATCGATACCGGTCGAGCGTTGAGATCACGGTCGTAGTTACGGCTGACTTTTTCAGCCCACTACCCAGCCGAGCGATCTCCACCTCGATTTGCCGTTGTCGTTCGGCTCGATCGATGGTGTGCCTCGGTCTTAACGGAACGTTCGCCTGTCCATCTGTGAATACCAAAAGAAAGATCTCGCCGCCTCTTGACCCAACTCGTTTCGACAAATCCAACGCGCAAGCAAGTCCGGCCGAAAGCGGTGTCCCGCCTCCCACGCTCACCGAATCAAGCACCCGACGGGCACGCAAAATACTGCGCGAGGGCGGAAGTAGTAAGTCTGCGGTTGTACCCCGAAACCCCACAATGGCGACACTATCTCGCTTGATATAGGACTCCCTCAGCAAAGCGAGTATGACGCCCTTAGCTTTGCCTAGTCGATTCAAGGCCATGCTGCCGGACAGATCAATGGCGAAGATGAACAGGCGACCCTGTTTTCGTTTGAAGCGTTTGAAACGAAGGGCGGAAGCTGGTATTGCACGGCTTGTCGCGAGCCCATCATCGTGCTCAATATTGCGGGCCCTAAACCCTAGACCTGCAGCCGCGCGCAAGGTAGCATCCAGCGCCAGTTTGGTTGAAGTCGTTTTTGAGCTAACTGAACCTGCATACCTGCCACGCTCATAGCCATAGATACTCTTACCCGCTGTCTTGCGACTACGTTGCAGTTGCGAGCTGGCGCGGGACGGAGTGCTGCTGACGCCTTTGTCAGAGCGAAGTTTTGGCAGTTCAACTTCGCCGGTTGGTCCTGAGTCCTGCCCCGGCGCGTCAGCACCGTGGCTTCCGTTTGGACCTGCGTTGAGTCTTCCGTTCTGTACGGTAGCAGGCGACCGCTCACCGCTATCCCGACTTAGGCTGGGTTGGCGCTTGCTCACTCCAACTATCGACGAGTCGTCTCCCGATGAATCATCTCGCGATGAATCATCGCCCGACCTGCCGTCCTGAGGCGCTCCGGCACCCGACTCACCAAACACTCCATCCAGGGCCTGTTCGATACGCTCTGCACCTGCGGTCTCCTCCAGCGCATCCCGACGCAGACGGTGACGCAAACACATTACCGCCACCCGCCTCACCTCAGCTTCCGTAATCTTCTTACGACCTTCGAGCGCCGCCAACGCCCTCGCAGCGCGAATTATCGTTAACTCGCCGCGGTGGCCGTCGACTCTCAACTCGGAACAGACTTGCGCAATGCTCTTTAAGAGGAGTCGTTCGACCTTTATGTTCGGGAGACTCCGGCGCGCGCGGGCAATCTTGCGGCGGAGCTGCTCTTGCTCATCGGCAAACTGGATGCAGAAGGCTTCCGGGTTCCGTTCAAAAGCCTCACGCCGTTCCATTATCTCCACTCGACGGTCAAGGTCCTCTTCGGTTTTGACCTCGACAAAGACGCCAAAACGATCGAGCAACTGCGGTCTAAGCTCTCCCTCCTCAGGATTACCAGAACCTATCAAGACGAATCGCGCTGGATGTTCGACGGAAATGCTTTCACGCTCAACCTTGTTCACGCCCGTCGCCGCCACATCGAGAAGCAGGTCAACCAGGTGGTCCTCGAGGAGATTGACCTCATCGATATATAGAAAGCCGCGATTGGCTCGCGCCAATAACCCCGGTTCAAAACGCCTGGCGCCATTGCGAAGAGCATGCTCGATGTCGATGGTTCCGCAAACTCGATCCTCAGTAGCACCTAACGGAAGGTCGACCACGGGGACCGGGGAAGTCTCTCGGCGCAGTTTTGTTTGGGAACGGCTCACCTCTCCACATTGGTCACAGAGGCCGTGTGCATCAGCCGGGTCGCAACGATAAACACAACCGGGGACGACTGAGATCTCTGGTAACAAATCCGCCAAAGCTCTTACCACCGTCGATTTCCCGGTGCCACGATGCCCCATGATGAGGACGCCTCCAATCGATGAGGCGATAACGTTGAGAACCAGGGCCAGCTTCATCTCGTTCTGAGAAACTATCCCTGAGAAAGGATACGTAGAACGATTCGGCTGAGTCTCTAATTTCGTTTTCCGCGCCATTCCAACCTTTACCGCTTTGTGCGAGTTAGCCATTTGGAGTGCCACCCTTTTAACTGAAAAGGGCCACAGTGGCAAGCCACTACTCTTCACTCGTAATTACGCTGAAAGCGTAATTGTGTATCGCGTTTCTTAAGAAACTCGCCGGTAAGTGGCTGATCCGGGTAGAGCGCGGTTTATCAGAATTATCTGCTTGTCGCAGATGAGCAAAGCTACTCGGTTCTGTAACCGCGTCCGACCTCAGCTCGATCAACAAAACCATTATCCGGCGTTCTTTTCTATGTCGTTCTTTTCTATTGACAGCAAACCCGTTTCGTAATAGATTTCGCGCTGCTCAATACTCTCGGATTTGGTTCTGGTCTCGTTGTTACTCCTCCCGACGTTTTCGTTCTTGCCCAGCTGTTACTCCTCCCGTTCGATTCTTGCCCAGATTTGATTGCGCACAGCAACGATTAGAGATGCCTCTGGCTTAGAAGGATCTCCTGGATGTCTCACAAACTCTCGTCTGGTCGTGTGAAACAGGCTCACTCATTTTGTTTCGGCCAGCCCTTACGAACACCTGGGTTTCCAGCGGGTTTCCAGCGGTTAAGAGGAACTCCGGCGTAGTTTGCTGATGAGCAAATCGCCATTCCTGTCTCACACGAAAGTACCAACAAAACTCCTGGGAGGGGAGACTCAAATGTTAAAACTGATGAAGGTTTTAGCCCTGGTTCTCTTTGCGGTGGCCCTCGCATTGCCGCTGGTGATGCCGGGCTCCGTCGAAGGTCAAGGTGGAACTGAAGCTCTCACAACAGACATGGATGCCAAAACCCCGAATGACCTGTTCAATGGTTTTGGCGCCCTCGGAACTCCGATAGATGAATGCCTGGCGGACCCAGTGCCTCCTACGGCTCGCGGCAACGGCAGGTTTGAAGACAACAAATTCATATTTAGCGAACGCGAGACAGTTGACGACGGACTTGGACCCACCTACAACGATGTGGGCTGCGTCGAGTGTCATCAGTCTGTTGACGTTGGCGCATTCAGCCAGGCCATGGAATTCAGGGCCGGCCATATTTCCGGAGGACTCTTTGTCGATGCTCCGGGTGGCCAATTGGTTCATGCTCGAGGAACTGACTCCGACATCGTCGAGCACATAACCACCGGTGAAACCGTTAAGACTTTCCGAGTCACGACCAGCACTCTGGGCGACGGCTTTGTGGAATGCCTGTCAAACACGGTGCTACAGAATAATGTGGCTGCCCAACCTTCGGCTCAGCGCGGAACTTTAACCTCGGTGCCCGTAGTCGAAGCCAACAACGCTCTGCGTATCGGCCGTTTCGGCTGGAAGTCTCAACACGCGAGCTTGCTGTCATTCGCCGGCGACGCCTACCTGAACGAAATGGGTATTACCAATAAGTTTGATGGGAATCTCGGGCGGAGTTCATCCCACCCCGCCGCCGGCACCACTGAGAACCCCTGTACTACGGCAGAAGGTGTCGTGAACTGTACCGGAGCGCCATTCGATCCGGTACCTGATCCGGAGGATGACGGCGACGACGTGCTGGCATTCGCTGACTTCATGGCAGCAACCCGCGCCCCCGGTCGCCAAAATCCAATTCCGGCGGCTGCAGTGCGCGGTGACCCGCTCTTTAATTCAGTCGGCTGCGCGGTTTGTCATACGCGTACCCTCCAAACCGCGGCCCCTGGGACCTCCATCAATGGCGGAGCGTTCGCGGTGCCGACTGCTTTGGGTAACAAAATAATTCACCCGTTCAGCGACTTTGCGCTGCACGACATAGGGACCGGCGATGGCATTGTCCAGAATGCAGGCCAATCAACGGCGAACCAGATGCGCACCGCACCACTTTGGGGCATCCGGGCTCGCAACCGGTTCATGCATCAGGGCCTGAACATCACCATCTCCGATTCAATCCAATTACATGCAGGACAGGCCACCAGCGCGCGGAACAATTTCAACTTCTTGTCCTCCGCACAGCGAGCCGACCTGATTGCCTTCGTGCTATCGCTGTAGTTATTCAGCAGCGACTATCGCGAAGTCAACTAACTTTGAAGACCGTCCAGGAGTTCTGGCGGGCGGCATGCGGGGGTACCCCAGCCGAGTATCGGCTGGGGTGGCCGCTTCCGGTCCTCGTCAGATACAGCGAGCTTCTTTCCAATCTCAAACTTACGCACATTTAGAGGTGGGCACCGCCCACCGGTGCGCCGTGGTGAAACCATTCACGCAAATAATCACCGTTTATTATTTACCAGGTTCGTTTCAACCAAGTCGTGACGGTGGGCGGTGCCCACCTCTAAACGGAGCGTAGGGAGTTGACGTATGCAACTACGTGCATTAGGGCTGCCTCTCGATCGGAGTCTAGCGATCTGTTTATTCGTAATCGCTTGCGCGTTGTCCGTTTTGAACGGTTGCTCTAAAAGCGAGAAATCTCGCGCCGAAGGGTCACCTCAACCCCTAACAGCCGAAGCGCCACCTTCGCCCGGAATCGCACCCGGGGATCAGCCGCAGCAAATGTCCAAGCTGCCGCCCCCAAAACCCAATGAGGTTCAGGAAGCCGTCAAGCGCATTTTTAAGGAAGCTGTTCTGATTGACACCAACAACAAGCCAAGCTTCATTGTCGGTGACTTCAACGGCGACCTTTCGCAGGACATTGCGGTAACGTTGAAGCCAGCCTCGGACAAACTTGCTGAATTGAACGAAGAGTTTCCGAATTGGATCCTCAGGGACCTGGGAGGGTCATCTGACCAATCAGAGAGCCCGCGCCTTCGCGTAGCTGCCAATGACAAACTTCTGGCGATAATTCACGGATATGCCGTCAAAGGATGGCGCGACCCTCAAGCCAGTCAGACGTATTTGCTGAAGAATGCCCCCCACTCAGATATGGAGTTGTATTCCCCAAAGGAGTTTATGGCCGCATACCAAGGCAAGAAGCTGCCGCAGTTACGGGGCGATGTGGTGGGCCAGGAAATCGGAGGCAAACTGAAGTGCCTCTATTTTTCAGGTGCAACTTACTCCTGGTATGACCCTAAAACCTTCGATGGCGAAAGTGAACAGCGCGCGATTCATATGGCTCCCAGCGAAACAAAAAAATAGTTCGACTCTCGGTGCAGTAGCCCGACTTAGGGAGGGCTTGGCAATGAATGCGAAGGGCCCTCCCTAACGGTCGGGCTATTGCGCCGCTTCCGGAGGTGCTTAAATGTTTTTCAAAAAGTGGACTTATGTCTTTATGTTCTTCCTGATCTGGACGGCGATGGCAAACCCGCGAATTGGCATATCAGCGGATTTAGCTGAACCGGGAATTGACCCGCAAGAGTCTTCCCAGACTGACTTCATAACGGCCGAGGAGCTGAAGGCAAAAATAGCGAAAAACCAGCCTCTAACAATAATAGACGTTCGCTCCAATTACGGTGGCGGAAACGACGAACGCAAGATCTCAGGCGCTGTCCACGTAAAATTGCGAAGACTTAGATCCAGGCTTTTCTTTTCGCCGCTGAAGGAAGCGCCCCGCGATCGAGAAGTTGTTACTTACTGCGCTTGTCCGAGCGATGAGGCTAGTATCCGCGCCGCACAGATACTATTGAATGAGGGCTTCACGCGCGTACGGGTCTTAAGAGGTGGCTGGGTGGCCTGGCAAAGAGTGAATGGCCAAATGAAGTAGACGGCGGCTAAAGTGATTTTTGAGGTCCTCACCGTTTCTGAGTTCAGACTTCATGACCGGTGATGCAAGATGACAACGCTTCAAACACTCGGTTATCATCCGCTCGAATTCAATTCTATTTCGCCCACGCCTGAAGGAACTCTGCTGACCGATGTTAGAAGTAACAAACCTCGGCTGCGTACGCGGCCATCGGACCCTGTTCAGCGACATCAACTTCAGAATTAATCCGGGTACCCTACTCCAGCTAAAGGGGGCGAACGGCAGCGGAAAGACGAGTTTGTTGCGCATTGTCTGCGGATTAATGGCTCCGGAAAGCGGCGAGGTGCGTTGGGAAGGTGCGAAAATTCGCTCACTCGGTGAGGAATACTCCCGCGCCCTGGCTTACCTCGGCCACCGAAATGGAATCAAGGAAGAGTTATCTTCGCTTGAAAATCTTCGCATCTCAGCTGGACTGGCGGGATTCCAACTGAGTCGCGAGCAAGCGCAGGAGGCGCTCAAACAAGTTGGGCTCTCAGGCCGGGAAAATCTGCCGGCTCGATTTCTTTCTGAAGGACAACGACGGAGGTCCGCGCTCGCCAGACTGGTCGCTTGCAAAACAAAGTTATGGGTATTAGACGAAGTACTGGCGTCGCTTGATGGGGCTGCGGTTAGGCTGGTCGAGTCGTTACTCGAGAGGCATCTGAGCAATGATGGGTTGGCAATCGTCGCTACGCATCATGAGCTCAATCTCTCGTCGGGCGCCTTTGAGCGGCTCGAACTTACCACTGGAGTCGGAATGTCCTTGGGGTCGCAATCTTGAGCACTCCATCGACGTTATCAATGTTCTCCTGGGTCGTCATGCGAGATCTTACGCTCGCCTGGCGAAGACGCGCCGACGTTTTGTCCACGCTCTTTTTCTTTGTAATCGTGGTGAGTCTTTTCCCGTTGGGCATTGGACCTGAGGCCCAGTTACTGCGATCGATAGCGCCGGGTGTGGTTTGGGTGGCAGCCCTGCTGGCTTCGATGCTCTCGCTTAACCGGGTCTTCCAGAACGATTATCACGACGGCACACTTGAGCAGATGTTGCTCACCCCACAGCCGCTTTACCTCGTGGTGTTGGGGAAAATCGTGGCACAGTGGCTGGTCTCGGAAGTGCCGCTGGTGCTGATTGCGCCGCTCATTGGGGTGCAGTTTGATCTGCCAACTGATACCCTCGTTGTTCTGTTCATTTCACTTTTGCTCGGCACACCAATCCTGAGCCTGATTGGATCGGTTGGTGCGGCATTAACACTTGGGTTGCGCGGCGGCGGCGTGCTAATTGCTCTGTTGATTCTCCCTTTGTATGTGCCGGTATTGATTTTTGGTGCGGGTGCGGTCGATGCGAGTATCATTGGCGTTAGTCCGCAAGCGAATCTTTATTTGCTGGGCGCCCTGCTGGCGGTGTCATTGGTTTTTGCGCCGTGGGCCACGTCGGCTGCGTTGAGGATTTCCCTGGAGTGAGACAGCCTAACCGCCAAGACCGAGGCCGCCAAGTAAGAAAGCGAATGGCCAATAGAGGAAAATAAGATATTCGTTTTTTAACCGTTTGCTGATTCTCGTTTTTGGCGCTCTTGGCGTCTCGGCGTCTTGGCGGTAGGTAGTTCCACTAAGGCCAACTAAGTCTCCCGGACAGTGAAAAGATGAACCTTTACAAATACGCATCCCCAACAGCCTTCTATCCACTAGCCGGGAAGATAATTCCCTGGTTCGCCATTCCAGCAGCAATACTATTTGCTGCCGGCTTGTATGTTGGCTTCTTCATCGCCCCCACCGATTTCCAGCAGGGCGACGCGTACCGCATAATGTTCATACATGTGCCGGCAGCCTGGATGGGAATGCTTCTATACGTACTCCTGGCTTTCTACGCGGGTATTGGTTGGGCCTTTAACGCTCGGCTGGCTTCGATGATGGCTTCATCGTTGGCAGTGACCGGAGCAATGTTTACCTTTCTTTCTTTGGTCACTGGTTCGCTGTGGGGCAAACCCACCTGGGGCACGTGGTGGGTCTGGGATGCGCGCATGACTTCGACCTTGATCCTGCTGTTTCTCTACGTGGGATTCATCTCGTTGCAGGCAGCCATCGACGAACCAAGGCGCGCGGATCGTGCCGGTGCGGTGCTGGCGATTGTGGGCGTAGTCAATGTGCCTATCATCTATTTTTCGGTGCAGTGGTGGAACACATTGCACCAGGGTGCCACGATAAGGCTTATTGGCAAGCCATCGATAGCGCCGCCAATGCTGGCAGCACTCTTGATAATGCTGGCGGCCTGCTGGCTGTATTCAGTTGCCGTGGTCCTGGCGCGACTCCGCTGCGTCATCATGGAAAGAGAACAGAATGCTTTTCGCAGCAATGAAGGAAGTTAAATTATGAATTGGTCAGACTTCATTCAGCAGGGTGGTTATGGGTTCTACGTTTGGGGCTCATATATTAGTGCCCTCATATTGTTGGGCGGAGAGGTGGCGCTGATTATTAAACGCCGAAGATCTCTCCCTCAGCAGATCAATCGCGATTGAACTGGAAACTCAAGTTGTATCTTCGAGACCGGACCAACAACCGCCGGTGAAGGAAATCATGAAACTACGTCATAGGCGAATTGCTTTTATTGTTTTAGGACTGGCTGCACTTGGTATCGCTACCACTCTTTTGCTTAGCGCATTCCAGAGCAACCTCGTCTTTTTCTTCAGCCCAACCCAGGTGCTGGCGAAGGAAGCACCAACCAACAGGACATTTCGCGTGGGCGGACTCGTGGAGGATGGAACGCTCAAACGTCAGAACGACGGACTAACGGTTCACTTCACGGTGACAGACACGGCTAAGAGTATTCCGGTAGTTTATAAGGGCATCCTCCCCGACCTGTTCAAGGAGGGCAAAGGTTGCGTCGCCCAGGGTAAATTGGGATCCGATGGTGTTTTTTATGCCGACCAGGTGCTGGCAAAGCACGATGAAAACTACATGCCACCGGAAGCGGGCCAGGCGATTGACGCAGCCAAGCATGAACGGGATGCAGCTAAGACGATCGTTGGCCCATGACGATCGTGGCTTCGCCACCTGATGTGCGGGAGGTCTCTGACCTTCCGCAACGCACCCAAAATTCCAGGGGCTATGCCCCGTTGGTTTCTGCCGAAGTCGCCGGCCAGGGCGCAGCCCTTAATTCAGTTTATTAACCACGGAAGGTCGGAGACCTTCCGCACATCGGGCGGCAGAGCCGCAATTGCGATAGAACTTCCGCTATGGTTCCTGAAATTGGACAGTTCGCATTAATCCTGGCACTGCTCCTGGCGGTCACTCAAGCGACTATTCCGCTGCTCGGCGCCGCCCGCGGCAATCAGTCGTGGATTGCCGTTGCTGCTCCGGCAGGACAGGCCCAATTCATCTTTGTCGCCAACGCGTTCTGTTGTCTGGCTTATTCATTCATCACTAACGACTTCTCGGTGCTTAACGTCGCCACCAACTCAAACTCGCAGTTGCCCCTGCATTACCGGTTGGCCGCAACCTGGGGTTCACATGAAGGTTCATTACTCTTGTGGGCCTTGATGCTGGCTCTTTGGACCGTGGCCGTTTCGCTTTTCAGCCGCCACCTCCCCGATGAGATCGTCGCCCGCGTGCTCGGTGTGATGGGCGTGATCAGCGTCGGGTTTCTGTTGTTCATGCTGACCACCTCGAATCCTTTTGCGCGTCTGATTCCGGCAGCTCCAGACGGACGAGACCTGAATCCATTGCTACAGGATCCCGCGATGGTGGCCCATCCCCCGATGCTTTACATGGGTTACGTCGGTTTCTCCGTGGCCTTTGCCTTTGCGATTTCCGCTCTGATTAGCGGCCGGCTTGATGCCACCTGGGGCGCGCTGGTCGCGCCCATGGACCACTGTAGCCTGGATGTTTCTGACTGTGGGAATCGCGCTGGGTAGCTGGTGGGCTTACTACGAACTTGGCTGGGGTGGTTGGTGGTTTTGGGACCCGGTTGAAAATGCTTCATTCATGCCCTGGCTGGTGGGCACGGCGTTGATCCATTCCCTGGCGGTCACCGAAAAGCGCGGCGGATTCAAGAGCTGGACCGTCCTGCTGGCGATCTCCGCGTTTTCGCTAAGTCTGCTCGGAACCTTCCTGGTGCGATCCGGAGTTTTGACTTCGGTTCATGCATTCGCTACCGATCCCAAACGCGGCGTCTTCATTTTGGCGTTCCTGGTGATCGTCATCGGGGGTTCGCTGGTGCTCTACGCCTGGCGCGCTAAACAGGTCGGCCTTGGCGGCAAGTTTGACGTCGTCTCGCGTGAGTCGCTGCTCCTTTCAAACAATGTGCTGCTGGTTGTGGCGGCGGGTTCAGTCCTGCTCGGGACTCTCTATCCGCTCTTCATCGATGCGCTGGGCATGGGCAAGCTCTCGGTTGGACCACCCTATTTCAATAGCGTCTTCGTACCGCTGATGGTGCCGGCGATGTTTTTGATGGGGGTGGGCCCGATTGCCCGCTGGAAAAAAGCGAGCCTTCCCGAACTGGCAGTGCGCCTGCGTTGGGCCTTCCTCGCCAGCGCGGTGACCGCGTTGGTACTTCCCTTCGTGCTGGGACAATGGCAGCCGCTGGTCGCTCTGGGATTGATGCTGGCGCTCTGGATTATCACAACTGCGCTACTAAATATTTGGGAGCGCGTGAAAACAACTTCAGGCCAGCTGAGTGTTTTTCAGAAACTCAGGACCCAGACCCGCAGTTATTACGGGATGCTGCTGGCCCATGTGGGGGTCGCGGTCTTCATCCTTGGCGTGACGATTGTTACTGGTTACCAGTCAGAACAAGACGTACGCATGGACATCGGCGACACCGTCAACGCAGGCGGCTACACCTTCCGCTTCAATGGGATATCAAACGTAGCGGGACCTAACTACCGTGCGGCACGGGCCGAGATCGAAGTTAGCAGGAATGGCAATGTCGTTAACACGATGCACCCCGAAAAGCGCACCTACGTGGCTTCGGAAAATGTGATGACCGAGACGGCAATCGACACGGGGCTGTTCCGCGACCTTTATGTTTCACTCGGCGAGCCGGTAAGCGGAGGCGCCTGGAGTGTCCGGGTCTACTACAAACCGTTTGTCAGTTGGATTTGGGGCGGCGCCGTGCTGATGGCGATGGGTGGCGGCCTTGCGCTCAGTGATCGGCGATATTCATTAGCTGCAAGGAAACAGCGCGAAGCCAAAGAGGTGAGACGAACGGAAGCCGCAACGGAAACTGCACCGGCTGTCGCCGCTGCTTCGATGAGAGTGGAGACCTGACTCTCGCCTTTTTGATTGTTGCTGTCGTGTTGATTGAAATTGTTGATTAGTTCGTTAGCTGGTTGGTTGGTTGGTTTTAGTATTGCGGCTTTGCCGCCATCCGTGCGGTAAGGCTAGGCCTTACCGGCCAGCGCTCTTCCGTTTTTGAGGCTACGCCTCACGCGGAGGCATAGCCTCAAGAATCTAATACGCGTGATCGGTAAGGCTGAAGCCTTACCGAACGGAGGGCGGCAAAGCCGCAGTCACCTTATACCCGCGGTCCAGCTTGTACCCCGGTCAACGTTATAAACGCGGTCACGTTATATGCGAGGTCAAGTCATTACACGCGGTCAGGATATTCACAAGTCATAATGCGTTACGTAATTCCTCTCATCTTATTTCTCGGCCTTGTCATTTTCCTGGCCATCGGCCTCGGTCGCGATCCACACGAAGTCCCGTCTCCTCTGGTTAATAAACCTGCACCCGCATTTCGCCTGGCCCAGTTGAAGGACCCAGCCAAGACCTTTGCACCAGAAGAGATGCGCGGAAAAGTCTGGCTCTTGAACGTCTGGGCTTCCTGGTGTTTCTCGTGTCGCGAAGAACATCCCTTATTACTGCAAGCTGCACGCGCCGGGGTTATCCCGATATATGGATTGAACTATCGAGATAAGCGCGATGACGCAATTTCGTGGCTGGGCGAGCTCGGGGATCCTTACGTCTTGAGCGTATCGGATTTGGATGCGCGTGTGGGCATGGACTACGGAGTCTACGGCGCTCCCGAGTCATACCTGATCGATCGCAACGGCGTCATTCGCTTTAAGCAAATCGGCCCGATCACACCTGACGTTTGGCAAAAGACAATCCTGCCATTGGCTGCGGAATTGAATAAATGAAACGCTTCGTACTGCTATTGATTCTGATCGCCGGCATACCTATTGGGGGAAGCGCCAAAGACGCGCAACCCTCCGCCGAAGATCCAGTTCTCGAGGAGCGCGTCCTGAGTCTCTCGCGAGAATTGCGTTGCCTCGTCTGCCAGAATGAAACCCTGGCTGACTCTCGCGCTGACCTGGCTGTTGATCTTCGCAATCAGATTCGTGAGCAGATGAAAGCCGGTAAGAGCGACAAAGAGATCATGGCGTTCCTTACCGAACGTTATGGGAAGTTTATTCTTTTCCGGCCGCCAATTGATCCCACCACTTACCTCCTTTGGTTTGGGCCGTTTGTACTGCTTCTCGGGGGGCTACTGCTGCTCTTTCGATACGTAAAGCGCCGCCGCGGACTGATCGTTGACCAGCCCCTTTCTGCCGCCGAACGTAACCGGGCGGAGACGCTGCTGAAAGCGCCAGGAAAAGAGATCACATGATAATGTTCTGGCTCGTCTGCGCCATCTTTGTAGCCATCGCGCTGGCTTTTGTCTTGCCGCCCCTTCTGCAAACCTCGCGGCCAGCCACTCCCGACGGCGACCAGGACTTAAGCCCAAAAGAAGCTAACGTCGACATTTATCGCGACCAGATTTCCGAGTTGGACGCAGACCTGGCTAACGGCATCGTTAGTCGTGAGCAGTACCAACAGGACCGTGAGGAAATAGAGCGACGACTACTCGAGGATGTGTCTACCACGGACGTCGCGGACAAAAGCCCGGATAGTAAAACTTCTGCGGCAGCGGCTGGCCGCACGCCCGTGTACGCTATCGCGGCTGGTATTCCCCTGATCGCTGTGGCGTTATATATCCAGCTGGGTAACCGTGGCGCTATCTCTGGTTCCGCCGCCCCGGTAGGCCGACCTACCACTCAAGCGCCTTCCGTCGCGGGGCAGCCCCCGGGACAAATGACGCAGCAAGCGATCGAAGCAAATGTGGCAAAACTAGCGGCGCGCATGGAGCAGAATCCGGGCGATGTTCAAGGCTGGATAATGCTGGGACGTTCTTATCTAAACCTGGAAAAATACAGTGAGGCGAGTAGCGCCTTCGCGAAGGCATCTGCTTTGAAACCGGATGACGCCGACCTATTGGGCGATTATGCCTTTGCCCTGGGTATGGCTAATGGCCAGCGACTACAGGGGCAACCACTCGAGTTGATCAACAAAGCTCTCAAGCTCGATCCTGGAAACCCGAAGGCACTCGAGCTGGCCGGCAGCGCTGCATTTGAAGCCAAGAACTATAGTCAGGCAATAGACTATTGGCAGAAGCTCCTGGAAAAGACTCCGCCAAACACCGAGTTGGCGCAGGCACTAACGGAAAGAATCAAGGAAGCGAAGTCGTTAGCAGGCACGGGCGCAAAATAGATCCGGCTTTGGTCAAACGTACGATCGTTTAGAGGTGGGCACCGCCCACCGGTACTGGCGTGGACCAAACAAAATTTGGGCGGTACCCACCTCTAAACGAACGGCTTATTGCGAAGATTGGATGATTTCATCCCGCGCCGCACCGGTGGGCGGTGCCCACCTCTAAACGAAACGTAGTTTGAACATGAGCGCCCGGAATGGATTTGGTGAGATTACCGCGATAGACTAACCACACAATGACACGAGAAAATTTACTATTCGCCATTATCGGCGTGCTGCTGGGTTTCATCATCGGTTTCATCTTTGCCAGCAACATGAATCAACGTTATGGGCCGGGAGCACCGGCCGTTCCCAGCGCCCAGAACCTGCCGGCGGACCATCCCCCCATCCAGGGTGGTGATCCACAGAACCCGCAAGCGATTTTTGCGCAAGTACAAGCGTCGATGAAGAAGGCCCGCGAGGAGCCTAATAATTTTGCGGCCCAGGTCGACGCTGCCAAATTGGAATACCAGATACAGCGCTACGATCAGGCGGTTGAGTTTCTGCTCAAGGCAAACCAACTCAAGCCGGACGATTATGAGGTAGTCGTAATGTTAGGCGCGGCGAATCTCGAAGGCGGCCATTACGATATGGCCGACAAATGGTACAAGATCGCTCTCGCTAAGAAGCCTGATGATGTAGGGACTCTGGCAAGCCTGGCTTATATGCAGCTTCAAAAGGGTGACGCGAAGGCGGCCGAGCAAGCGATTGCCGCTCTAGAAAAGGTAGCCCCGAGCAATGAGGACCTACCGCAGTTTCGCGACAAGCTGGCAACCCTCCAATCAGCGGATAAGCCGAAGTAATTTACGGTCGCGTGGGGTAACTCTCAACAACCCGCGGAGCGGGTGACAGCATAAAGCCTGGGGTGAAGCGCAGCGGAGCCCCAGGTAACATGCAATGAAAATAGTTAAGGCCCGCGGAGTGGGCGACAGTTTGAATCGTCTAAGGCTGTCACCCGCTCCGCGGGCTGTTTAGATCTACTGGACCGTAACCTGGGGTTCCGCTGCGCTTCACCCCAGGCTTTACGCTATCACCCGCTCCGCGGGCTGGAACATTCAAGGCGCGATCGACATCCGCACTACAGTGGCCAGCGGAACTCTCTCGATTTTCCCGTCTTTTCCGGTTACCACCACCTGACCGTTCTCAACTACCACACGGCGAACGCCACTCATGTAACGGTTGATCAGAGTGCCGTCGTTAGTTTCAATCATTAAGCGAGGGCCACTCTCGGGAACAGGCTCAACGGGTTCAGCCGCCTTGGCAACGTTACGCCCCGTCGAGCTTTTTCTGCCGGGACGCTTTGTGGTCGTCGGCGAGGGTTTAACTTCTGCCTCCGTCGTTTCCGTTGGGGTCGCGCTTTCCGCGTCGCTCTTCGGTGCCTCTACTTTCGGAGCCGTAGGAGTGGTCGTTCTTCGCCCGGACGGACGGCGGCCTCGGGCGGTTCTCGCTGGAGCCTTCACCACTTCCGGTTTGGTTACTTCTGCTGTCGTCTCTGCGGGTTTGGTCGTTTCTACTTTGACCTCTTCCGGCGGCGTTGACTCAACTGGACTCGGCTCTGGCGCAAGCGCGGCAGCCACCTCCGTTGAAGGCGGCTCCTCGATCCGAGCTCCCACGGACGACACTCGCCTGCCCTTCTTCCCTGATTTCGATCCTGGTGCAGCCGGATCCGGCGCAGGGCTTTCGTTCTCCGCTACCGTCTCCCCTAAGATGGCCTCAGTAGTTATTGGTGCAAATGATCCACCAAAATAAAGGCGATAGGTTCCCTCATCATCGTTTGGACTGCGACCTTCGATTCGCAGGATCAGATTCTCCTGCTTCCTCAAATAGATGCTCTTCGTAGTTGGCGACGAGTTACTCGCGTAAACTGTGAGCTTCAGCAGCGGCCGCAGACCTGAGGTAGTGAAAACGTCGACGTCGCCGTTGATATTTTTGCTATCAATTGTGATCAGAAGATCGCCAGGCTTCCCCGTAAACGCATAGAAGTGATCGGTCAAACGCGGGTCGCCGATGTCTCTGGCTGCGATCGCGCCGAGCACCTCATTAGTGCGCACGGCTGCCGGCGCCGAGATGTCCGACGATTGGGCGCTGGCGATGCTGCCGAGACAAGGGAGTAACAACGCCATCAAACAGGCGACACAGGCAACACGGCCAACTGTTAGAACTGTCTCAAGAAACTTCATAAGTAAGGCCCTAGCTGGAAATCCCTACAATCGGAAATTCAAACAGTGTTTCCGCTTCAGTCGAGGAGCACAGAATATCAGATTTGCTTGTGGATCGAATACGTGAGCGCGGATCGGGGCTAGATTGTAGGGGTGGCACTCCGTGGCCACCCCTCCGTTGGTATGCTTGATGCCTCCAAGGTTGATCGCGCCGCCGGAGAGAGGGCGACCACAGCTTGTCTAATGCTTCAACGGTTGATTGAGGCCCAGAGAGGGGCGGCCACGGAGTGCCGCCCCTACAATGCTTCGTGCGGGGTCTAATAACTTGCTCCACTGGAGCGATTACAAATTTCTGGTATCCTGACTCCATGCGATCGTCGTCGTGCATCAGAATAATTCCGCTTCTAGCGATCTTTTTCGCGTTCACCGGCGCGTACAGTAACGCCCAAACGTGGACAGCAAAACTCGACAAGGATGTGCGTTTTTACCAAACGACTGATCTGGGGGTTCTTCTCGTTGGCACCGAGAAAACACTTTACGCTCTGGACGGCGCCACCGGTGAAACCTTATGGCGCCGCAAGGATGCCTCGCTGGATGAAACGGACGTTGCTCCAATTCCCGGTTCAGATTTGGTATTACTCGCTTTTCAAAAGGGTGACCGCACTCGAGTGGAGGCGGTAGATATTCTGAACGGAGATACAGTCTGGAAGAGCGACAAGATCCGGGGTGGGGTCATGCAAATGGCGGTTGATCCTGCCGCAAATCTACTTGCGGTTGTCCTTGTCAGGGACGCGAAAGGGCGGGCGAAAGAAGACTTCAAACGGCGTCCGTTGCTGCACATCCTTAATCTCTCTTCAGGCGACGAGATTTGGAAATACGAAGTCAACGAGACCGAAATGATGCCGGCGCGTTGGCCTGATGGTGGAGACAGCGAAGTTGACTACACGCTCGATAACTATCGTTCGCCGGTTTTCGTCGATGGCCGTCTCTATGTTTTTTACGAAGGCTTAACTTCATTCGACGCCCGTACCGGCAAGTCGCGCCTCCGCGAAAAGTTTCGGGTTAACGAGGATGGCCTCGCGCTTACTGAAGCAGAACCCGTGTTCGACGAAGCCTTCATTTACACCTCAGGACACGGTCGCGTACGGGCGATCTCCCGTCAAAGTGGAGACACCGAGTGGGAAGCTAAAGACCTTGGCCTGACGCCTGAGATGATGTTGGTGAACAATCTGCTTTACGTTCGCACTGGCGGCCAGTTTACCCGCCTCAAAGATGGCGAGACTGTAGAACGAGGCTCGTATGGTGTCAGCGCCCTGGACGCGCGCACCGGGAAAATTTTGTGGCGTTACAAGGGTGCCGACAAGGGTATAACTAACCTCGTCTTGCCGGACCCTTCCAATATCGTGGTCGCGGATCGTGATGACGTAATAGTTATTGACTCAAAAACGGGTAAACGTCGCTCGCGGGTCAAACACGAAATTGATCGGGCCTCCTTCGGTCTCCTAAATGAAAGCGGTCACGTTGTAGTCGGCGGACAATCGGAAATTGCGGCGTTTGATCCAACCACTGGGCGGGAGTTGTGGCGGGCGCGGCACACGCCACCAGGTCGCGGGATTTTCAAGACGGTGACGGCGATTGCTGCGCGCGCGGCCTCGCTCTACTTCCGGTACGGCGGAACCGCTACCACCGCTTTTCGCGGAATACAGATAGCACGAGTTGTCAGCAGTTTGAGTTGGTCTGGGCTGCTGGCCCGTTCGTCAGTTTCTAATTTGCAAGCGTTAGCGACAGACTCGGCGCGTAAATATGCAACTTCATACGCGGCGAATCGCTTCAGGGCGTTTGGCATTGCGTCTCGGGTTAGGAGCTTAGGGAACTTGTCCAGCAGCGGTGCAGGGCTGCCCACAATGCCTTCGCTGCCCTCGGCGCCTTCACCCGCTGATATTGTTCGGCGGCGAACGGTTGATGTTAATGAAAAGTTGCTCGACCGACTTGACCCCGCCCGCCAACTGGAACGATTGTCGCGGTATCTCTGGCACCGTGATCGGCTGGCTGCATTGCGCGGACAGTGGATGTACTTTTACACGGACCTCAAGGGCGTCGATGGCAACGGGCTGGCTGGAGTGAATATCAACAATGGAGAGACTATGCGCCAGGTACGGTTGCGTGAGCTGGACGAACGATTCATTACCGATGAAGCGCTTGGTATCATGTTCGTCTCGGCCGGCAATCGGATACTGGCGCACTCCGTCACCCGCTGAAGACCATGATGTTCTTTTGGCAACTGCCCTGTAGGAGATTTTCCATATATCATTTTCCATGTCTCATTTACCATTGCCGCTCGATACCGTCGGGTTAATGCCTGCGATGACAAATGAGAAATGGAAAATGATAAATGGAAAATCTAACTTCCAAGAAGGTGAATTGATTCGCTCCTAACAAACAACATGTCAACAGCCAAAGCTCCTTCCGAAACCGCAATCCAACAATCACGCGAATCCCTGGATGCCTGGGTCCGTGAGGTTATCCAATGGCACTTCGACCCGGCTACCGGTTGTCCCTTCTGGCTAAACTTCGCCGACGGTCTGGGCTGGGACCCTCGTAAGGAAATTCAAACTTACGATGAGATCTCGAAGTTGGGACCCTTTCAGGACGAATGGTTGCGCGGCGGGCCGGTGCGCCGCTGGGTGCCAAAGGGTTTTGCGGACCGGCCGGTCTATACTTTCGAGACCGGCGGCAGCACTGGTGTTCCAAAATCTCGGATTAACATCGAAGATTTCCGACTCGACTATGAGGCATTCAGCGAGACCTTGCCTGACGAATTCTTTCCCAAGGGCGCCGACTGGTTGTCGCTGGGTCCGACTGGTCCACGGCGCTTGCGACTCGCCGTCGAGCATTTGACCCAGCATCGTCAGGGTATCTGCTTCATGATCGACCTCGACCCGCGCTGGGTCATCAAGCTTATCAAGATGGGCCAGCCCAAGATGGCCGACCAATACAAACAGCACGTGATCGAACAGGGGTTAACGCTGCTGCGAGCCCACGACAACATTCGTTGCATCTTTACTACGCCGAAGCTATTGGAAGCCTTGTGTGAGAAAGTCTCGCTCAAAAAGCTCGGCATCACCGGGGTTTTCTGCGGCGGCACGGAGATGACGCCCCAGTTTCATCGTTTCGCAGTTGAAGAGTTGCTCGAGGGCGCTTACTTTGCGCCAACTTATGGCAACACTTTGATGGGTTTGGCCGTACATAAACCACGTGACCCGAAAGACAATTACGCCATCATCTATTATCCGCCGCTGCCCCGCGCGATGATCGAGATCGTGGATCCCGATAATCCGGACCAGGTGGTTGGCTATGGCGAAACGGGTCGGGTGCGTTTGACCACTTTGACCAAAGAGTTTTTTATGCCGCGCTTTCTGGAACGCGACGAAGCCGAGCGCGAGCCGCCCTGCGAGCTTTACCCGTGGGACGGTGTACGCAACGTGCGCCCGTTTTCAAAACTGGGAGGCACGGTCGTCGAGGGAGTCTACTGAGGCGTCTTTATCGGCAGGTGACCGCAGACTACAGGTTCATCCGAAACGGCTGAGTCTTGACGACGCTTGGTTCGCGGCTCTGCCGCCCGATGTGCGGGAGGTCTCTGACCTCCCGAAACCACGGCTAGATTTTGGGGCTATGCCCCGTTGCCAGGGGCATAGCCCCAGAAACTCTAAGTGCACCTCGGGAGGTCAGCCGGCCTGCCCGAGCCGATGGCCGCTGTGTTGCGCAACAGCCTGGGCCTGGCCGAGCCGCTGTTGCGCCAGTGGCAGCGCGCCGAGCGGCCGCTGTGGCGACATGCGCTCGACACGCTCGCCACAGGATGGCGGCGGCTGCGCGAGCCCGGCCAGCTGACCTGGAAGTTCGGCGCTGCGGCCCTGGCCTTGGCGCTGTTGGCGCTGCTGTTCTGGCCGGTACCCGACCGCGTCAGCGCCGTGACCGTCATCGAAGGCCGGGTGCGCCAGCTCGTCACCGCGCCGTTTGACGGCTTCATCAGCCAGGTGCTGGTGCGGCCGGGTGAACGCGTCGTTCGTGGCCAGCCGATGGCGCGGCTGGACGACCGCGACCTGAAACTCGAGCAAGCGCGTTACCAAAGCGAACGCGAGCAGGCCGCCGGCCGGCTGCGCCAGGCCATGGCCGACCGCGAGGCTGCGGCGCTGGCGCTGGCCCTGGCCGAGGTGCAGCAGGCCGAGGCCCAGCTTTCGCTGGTCGAGGCCAAGCTGGCGCGCACCGGCCTGGTCGCGCCGCTCGACGGCCTGGTGGTCAGCGGCGACTGGGTGCAGCAGATCGGCGGCCCGGTCGAGACCGGCAAGGAGATGTTCGAGATCGCTTCCGGCGATGGCTACCGCGTCGTGTTGCACGTGCCAGACCGCGACATCGCGCGCGTCCACGTCGGCCAGACCGGGGTGCTGCGGCTGACCGGCCAGCCCCAGGTCACGCACCGGTTCCGCATTGCCAACGTCACCGCCACCGCCAGCGTGCTGGACGGCGTCAACGGCTTCCGTGTCGAGGCCGAGTGGGTTGGCGACGTGCCGCCACTGAGCCCCGGCATGCAGGGCATCGGCAAGGTCGACGCCGGCAGCGCCAGCCCGCTGGTGGTGTG
>JANNJZ010000546.1:0-2778 GCA_031396065.1 Pyrinomonadaceae bacterium
CGACAATTGTGTCGTTTAGTGCGGCCATGGCGCTTGAAACAGAAGGCCGCCGCCTCGATCCCGACCGCCTGCATGACGGAACCGTTACCCTCCTTCAATATCCTGATCGTGGATTTTTCATGGTTGCTGAACTGAAACAAGTCGACGATCGCCAGCTGCTGGGGCAACTGATGATCACCTATGAATGGAGCGATTGGCGCAACGGCGCTTTTTGGTGGATTCAGAGTGTGTACGTCGACCCAGCTTGGCGTCGACAAGGTGTTTATCGGACCATGCACCAACATGTGGTCCGAGACGCCAAAGCGCGGAAAGATGTCTGCGGCGTCCGGCTATATGTTGAGCAGGACAACCATAGGGCGCAGCAGGTGTATCACCGGGTAGGGCTATCGCCGTCATCCTATCAGGTATTTGAAGAGGACTTTGTGTTAGCCAAACGGGCCAGGGCGAGCAAGTTATAGACGGTTAGTACGGTCGGAGAAAGGAGAGCAGCAATGTGGCGGCAGTGCATAACTAGAATCATTGGGATAAAAGTGGTTCTTGGCACCTTGGTCCTAGGTTTAGCCTTGCTCAACGGCTGTGCGTTTAACCGGGGGACATGGGGAGACGAGATTCGCAAAGAAGACATTCAACTGATCAAGAAAGGCGACAGGCGGGCCGATGTCATTGAAATTCTTGGGGCGCCCGATCGCATTATCGAAATCAATGGCCGTGAAGTTCTACAATATTACCGATATGAAGTCCGTGCAATGGCGTTCGCTCCCATTGTCGCGATGGCCAGGACGTACATTGTGAGCGATGACCTTTATGTCTTTCTCAACAAAGATGCTCTGGTCGAAGATTTGGTATTCGGGAAACGGACAAACAGACAGGAGTACCAATTTTGGCCGTGGGGCGATTGATATGAACCACCTGCACCTCATGTAAGGAGACACGACATCGTGAGACTCATTCTCATCGGATTGCTGTTTCTCATGCTTTCTGTCAGTGGATGTCAGACATCGGTCTCGGTTCAGGTTGAGGCTCAAGACTTGGAGAGGCCCATGGCTCAGGCCAATCTCAAGGTAACTTTGCTGTCGAAGGCCAGAGATATCCGAGACAAACCACGAGATCAAGTCGGGAGGCATTTTTTCATGTTGATGCCCGGCCCACAGGTCAAGCCGGATGAAGAGCGGCTGGATCGAGCCATTCCCAAGGGCGTGAAGACCGCCTTGGAAGTTTCCGGCTACGCAGTGACCGTTGTCGATAGGCTGCGGGACGCAACCGGCCCTGTCGTAGTCGTTCAGATCGATGACTTGCGCAATTATTTGCATACCGGGCTGTCGCCCTTCCCCCCATGGCCCCTGGGCGTGGTATGGGGGAAGATGCGATTGAGCGTACATGTGCTGACTCCCGATGGCAAAGAACTGTGGGCACGCGCGACGGAAGGGCATTGGGGCCTCATGGCTTCGTTGATCTACATGTCTGGATTCGAAACGCGCCTCCAGAGCGACTTGAAAGCCAATTTGAATCAGATCATTGCGATGGTCTCCTCGGAGGAGTTCAAGAAGCACATAAAACCATAACCTGACGTTGAGTCAGGCATTGGTGACTTCGTGTGGTCAATTATGCAAACCCGCATCAATCTCATCATCCGTAGGTTGGGGCTCGCTCTCGTCATTGTGATCTGTGTTCTACCTACAACTGCCTGCATTCTGATCAGTCACGTGACGATCAACGATCCCATCAATCAGGAGACGGCCGCATTCATTCAGGAGGGCCGGACGACATTCAAGGATGTCGTGGAGGAACTCGGGGCACCGAGCCGACTCATCGGAACCAAGGGCGGTGGGGCTATTGCCGTTTATGAGTTTCTTGATCTCAAGTACTCTCGAGTTAATTACGGCCGGGCTCTTCAGTTCATCGCCCAAACGTACGGGCAGGATACCGATATGATCCTGGCAGGAGGTGGCCTTGGCATCGATATGTTCCAGGTGGCATTCGACGAACGTTGGATGGCAAAGTCTTACACTTTTTCCAAACATGCCAAGGCCAGTCGCTATGTCTATTGGCCATTCTGACACGGGAATATCTCTGAAACCCTGCCCAATCCTTCCAAGGAATACGACGCCAGCATGCTAGTTGGTTGTTGCTCGGCCGCCCCGCTATAATGCGGCCCATGGAGACTGATTCATCCGATCGAACGGTGCCCCTTCACACTGACATCATATCCCCCTCATATATTCCCGCCGATCGCGACTTGGAGTTTCTCCAGCGAGAAGAACTCCGTTCCATCCGCGTCGGGCTTGAACTCTTGAAACCTGAGCTGATCCAGCGTGAACAGGGGATCAGGTCAACGATCGTCGTGTTTGGTAGTGCAAGACTGCTAGAACAGTCCATCGCGAAGCAGGCCCTCCACGTAGCCGAAGTGGAGGCTGCTCAAACCCCACAGGATCCAATGCGCCGGCAAAGGGTGACGATCGCGCAGCGACAGCTCGCGCTTTCAAAGTACTATGACGTGGCGCGTGAGTTCAGCAGGCTGGTGTCGTTGACCTGCCAAGTCGAAGGTCTCTGTGACTACGTCATTGTTACTGGCGGAGGCCCCGGCATCATGGAGGCAGCCAACCGAGGGGCAGCGGATGTGAACGCAAAATCAATCGGACTCAATATCACCTTGCCTCATGAACAGAGTCCCAATCCCTACATTACGCCTGAGCTCTGTTTCCAGTTTCGCTATTTTGCCATCAGGAAAATGCACTTCCTAATCCGCGCCAAAGCGTTGGTCGCCTTTCCCGGAGGATT
>JANNJZ010000019.1:0-4404 GCA_031396065.1 Pyrinomonadaceae bacterium
GCTACGTGGAATGGCGCCCGCTTCACGTGCATCAACAAGAACGTCGGCGGTCAGAAAGGGTGGCGCCTGCCGTCCGTCCCGGATCTGGCTAGTTTGATCGACCCCTCCGTAGCCCCTCCAGGCCCGACTCTCCCGTCAGGCAATCCCTTTCACAACATCCAGTCGGCCGGGTATTGGTCGGCGACGACGAGTGCCGAAGATGCCTCCGACGCCTGGTTCGTATACTTCGGCAGGGGCTTCGTAGACCACGACAGTAAGACCCACACCGGCCACGCCTGGTGTGTGCGCGGCGCCATGAATGCGGAGGCGTATTAGCGAAACGCGCGAGGCGGACGGGAAAGGCGAGACAAGCGCGAGTGGTCTATCTGGAGCAGATCGCAATAAATGAAGCGGTTCCAGGTAACGTTCCCCTCTTGATCCAGAGAAACCGAACAACCAACTAAACGAGACAAAACAAACAAACCGCAGGATTACGAAGGGGATGACAATATGATGCCGGAAGGGTACATGAACGGTCCAAGCCAGAGTGGAAGCGGAACAGTACATCAGGCGCCAGGTTCCACGGGAGATGCCAATACGATACAGGTCTTCCGACCAACTGCGGAGTATCCGAATGGGTATTGGAGACAATTTGATTCAAAGGGTAATCCTATAGATCCTTCGACAGGGAAGCAGGGAATAGGACCTCAAAATCACCTTGTGCCTCTTCCCCCTGGTTACTTCAAATAGCGGAGGGAGAACTCATGTACGGCTTAAGGCCAGATATTGATTTGACCTTCTTGCGTGGACTGGAACTCATGAAGGTGTGTGTGTCACCGGTACAGGTACAATTCCATTTTTGCCAACCGGGAACCACAACCTCGGATACTGGTATCTCTGTCGAGATCAGTTACACGCATCGTCACAACGACCAAGAAGATGAATGGGCTCCTGAGACATTTATGCCCTTATCTAGCTCATGCAGTGTGCTGTTGCTCATAGGAACATCCATTGTGAGCATCAAAGGAGATCCCGACGGAACCTTAGAGATCGAGTTTAGTAATGGAGACTCGGTGACATTCTACGATGAGACCACGATGTACGAGGCCTATCACATCTGGCACGGAAACGATCCGCTTATTGTCGTGTGAGTAGGATTGGAGAGGGCGTATGCACGGCTTGCCACATCCTCCGGATCTATCGTTTTTGATCGGAAAGGACTTGGACGGCATTTGTTTTGAGCGCGGCCAGCTTCATTTTCAATTCCATGCTCCATTATCCAATCTTAAAGGAACAGGAATAAGTGTTCGCTCGAAAGTGATTCATCACGCGAAGCATGGCGTGGTCGAATGGGATTGCAGTAAGCCGCTGATTGGCTCTTGCAGTCTGCTCCTGTTGCTTCGCACGACTGTTGTTCGTGTTGGATGGCCAGATGGAAGTCTCAAATTGGAATTTTCGAACCAGGAAATTGTAACTATCGTATATAGCTACGCGAAAACCGAATCGTATCGAATATGGGATGGAGATACCATCATTGTGGTTATAGGGAATGGTGAAGGGAAAGAGGACAGGCAGAACAACTGATGACATACTTGGCGACATGGTGTTCCGTCCGGATTCCCGCGATGGTGAGACACCGACCGTTGAGGGATTTTCAGACGCGTGGGCAAGCTGATCAGAAGGCATTCACGAACTCCAATTGCCCTCTCCTAGTAACTCGTTTAGTAAATCGCGGGCGCGTTCGTAATCATTCTCTTCAATCACCAAATGGGCTGCTGCGGTGGGGCAATATCCAAGATACGTTTCTACTAATTTATGTGAAATGCCGGACGAATCGAGCATGCTCGTCAGAATTAGCAGCTGATCAGCCCCGCAAAATAGTTTCAGCGATTTCATGTGCGACGGATCTCAATTATTTGTTATTGGACCGGCTGTAGGATACGTCATAGCCCTTGAGAAATCGACCGGCGTTCTCCGATTTCCATGTTAGGGTTTTAATCGAAATGAGTTTTTATCATGGCGGGCTTAGAGAGAAAACACGGAGATCGTGAATCATTGTATCGTTTGCCTGGATAACTGAAGAAAGGAATAAGCATGGAGGTCGAAGAGAAACGCTGGCAATGTCGCTGCGCTTGTCATAATTCACTCTCAAGCATAAAGCACGTCGTTCCGTGTTGTGACGCCTGTCCTTATTGCCATCAGTTGTTTGTCATCCGAGGATTACAGGATGTGCATTTAGAAAAATGTTCGATTTATCACCGGAAGAACATTGAGGGGAAAAAGGACCACGAAGTATAGAAGTTGCGTCAGCATGAATGAATGAAACGGTTCCGGGTACCGTTTCCCTCTCCCATTATGAATGGTCTGCCCCACGAGACGGACCCAGAGAGCGATAACATGAATGCAGCAGTTCGTAAGATATTTGATCAAGGGCTTGGCGATGCACGGGTTCGGTCGATCTCCTGGCAGGGCGACGATTTTATGATAGAACTTGCTCTCCCTCCCGCTCGTGCGGAACAACCGAGCCTCTTTTTGTGTTTCAGAAATTCATCTCAGATCCGAATAGACATGGATTTTGGGGAATATATTGAGGCCCCGCTCCTTTTCGGTGCGGAAGCGGAGCTGATTGACAATAGGGGATGGAGTATCCGGTTCGAGTTCGGGGGGGCACCAGATGGCGAGATCAGCTTCCAATGCACTGAGGTTATTCAGAAAACGCATGGTTGAGGAAAAGACGAAGGAAAATCAACTTTCCCTTGGGATCCGGAGCCATTGTTCACCAACTTCTCTTCAAACGCCTTGTTCTCGCAGGAACTATTCCTAGTCTGTCAGACCTGCAGCTTCTGAATCTCTCGGAGCGTCTGTTCAATGTCATCCGATGAGATGAGGAGGCTTGGCGCCACACGCGCATACTGCGTCGCGTACGGCGTGACGCTTCCGATGATCCTCTTATTCCGAAGCCGTTCGATCACTTGGCCTGGCTGCATCCCATTCACACTAAAACAGACGATGCCGGATGAAAGGTCCTGCGAGATCGGGGTATGCAATGTGACATGCGGCATCCTTGCCAATCCCTGCTTCATCTGCTGATTCAGTTCATAGATGCGTTGGGTCACGCGAGCCTTGCCGATGAGCTGATGGAATGTGAAGGCTTCATCGAGGGCCCACCGGTGCTCGAAGGAATGAAATCCGCCTGGTGTCATGTAGACGGACCTCGGTAGATCCTTCGGCGGACTCACCTTCATCCAGATGTCGAAGGCTTGTGTATTGAAGGTCGGAATGATGGGGTTGGCCAAAGGCCAAGCCCGTTGCTGTCCCCACACAAGACCAGTACCTCTTGGACCAAACATCCATTTATGTGTCCCTGCAACCAGGAAATCGCACCCAACGTCGGAGAGACGGAAATCTTCAACACCCAATGCATGGACCCCATCTACGCAGAAGATCACTCGATCCTGCTCAGCACGGGATTCATTCAGTTTATTAATCGCCTGGGCCATCTCATGGATCGGAAGTTTGAGGCCGGTGCTCGAATGGACCCACGTCAGCGCGACAATACGGGTATTGGGTCTGATGTTCTTGATCAGATTGTCGAGTAACTCCAGGCGCGACACATTCTTGAGGGAATAATAGAGGGGGATCTGACGTACGGTGGCCCCGGTACGTTCTGCACGAAGCTTTAAGGACGTTTCAGTTGCATAATGATCATGGACGGTTGTGAGGATCTCCTGCCCTTCGCGCAGAGTGAGCCCGCCGTACAAGAGTCCCAACCCCATCGTGGTGCTGTCAGTAAGAGCGATCTCCGTCGGATCGACTGCAAGATAATCTGCTGCGGCCCGCAATACTGCAGCTTCCTGCTTTTCCTCCTGATCGAACCAGTAGCCGATGGGATCGGCGTCCAATCCGCGCCGGTGCCGTTCGATCGCTGCTCGGACCGGAGCAGGATGGGATGAGAGAAAGAATCCCGCCAGGTGGATAAAGTCACGGGAGAGTTGAAACTGCTCACGCACGGCTTGCCAGCTGTCAAGCTTCGGAGGCGGTGAGCCGGCGAAGGATTTGGAAAGTGGAATCTCAGCGGCAAGCACCGCCGCGCTGATAGCTAATCCGCTACGGACGAGAAAGTTCCGTCGGTTGATCGCATCCATGAAAGCATCCTTCCCAAAAAGCTCTGGCGCGCCCCACTCTACTGCGATGACCAAATGGTGAGCAAGCAGCTATACCGGTTGGAATGAGACCACGTGTCGTGGGCTTAAAAGCAAAAGAATGGGAAAGTCCTCGCGTCAGAGGCTGCTCAAAAAGGCTTCGCAACTAGGCCGCAGGCGAAGCACACACCGGAGGCATACCCTCTCGGGTACGTTGAGGATGGTTGCGAGACGAGAACGACGTTGAGAGCCTTTTTCAGCAGCCGATCTAGTAGGTGTCGGT
>JANNJZ010000021.1:0-15656 GCA_031396065.1 Pyrinomonadaceae bacterium
CATCCTCAACAACGCCAATGTGCCGCCGGCTAAGGCGAGCCGAATCGCGCGCGGTACTCAGGTGAAGAGATGAAGGCCAGCACCATCTCCGCCTTAACGAAGTCGCCGCCAAACAGATTCAGCTTGGCCAGCCAGAATGCATAACCGGCCGCATCCGGGTCTCGCTTCATGTATCCAAAATATTCGAGCTGCACAAACGCCTGGTTGAATTCCGAATTGTAGAACGCTTGCCCGTAGCTGGTGGTGAACTGCTGGTTACCTTCAGCGATCACGTTGATGCCGTCCACCACTTTTCGCAGTACGCTCGCCCGCGTTTCCGTTGCGCCGTTTAATCCGTTGACCAGCGCCGTGCGATCTGCGGCGCTCGCGTTCACGCCCGTATTCGTAAACAGCCGGGCCACATATTGCGGATTGGTTAGGCCGTCATAGATAGCCTTGAACTCTGCGCACCGGTACTTGGCCGCATCCGTGCAATTTACAAACTGCGCTGCAAAGTCTGCTTTGTTCTGATTGATCTTCGCTGCCGAAAGCTGTCCGCTGACTATGATCCCGTTCCCGACAAATAGCGCGTCGGGCGTAAACTCTGACAACTTCGGTGCCCGCCCCAGGCCGCCGACGAACATCCGGTAAACGTAGGAGCCTGTGTATTGAAATTCGGGCGAGAGATAGAACGCCGCACTAGTGGTCTCCCGCTGTCTTATCCGGCATTGCGCTGCTGTTTGACCCGGTGGCCGGCGAGCCGGATCGTTGCACTTGGTTATATTGTCAGTCCAGAAATCCTCACCCGCCTGATCCGCCTCGCGGTTCAGAAAGTCTCTATATTGCTGCTTCACAAACTCGCGTGCGTTATCAATCGGATTCGCCGGTGGGGTGACGGAGCTGATAGTGAAGTTCAGCGATTTCACCGTCGTACCCGAGTTCTTGAAAGCAAAAGTGTAGTTGCCATTTGCCAAAGGACCCAGGTCGTAAATCTGTGCCGTGGTGGTGACCGCTTGCACTGATGGCCCGGTAAACTTCTCCACTGCAGCGTCGGCCGAGTATGCACTACCGGCGTTCACGGGCAGTCCCCAGCTAGTCACGCGGTAGCCGTCGTCCGGGAAGGAGAGTTTCACGTAAGCGTACGTGCGGCCCTGTAGGACCCAGGTTTTGAGCTCAACCAGATTTGAGGTGAGCACTACAGGTTCCCACGTTGGCGATTGCAGACAGGCAGGGTTGTAACGGGCCAGGGCGAAGTCGCGAGTGGCGTTCATCGCCGAACCGGCGACGATCAGTTTCCCATCAGGCTGAACAATCAGGCTACCGCCGGTATCGGTGGTGGTAAAGTCTGTGGTGAGCCTGCCGCCCGCAGCGAAGCTTGTGTCAACTGTACCGTTGGAATTCAGGCGGATCACATAGATATCCGACGCGCCGTTTCTGCTTCCGTCTCCAATTACAGAGATCCGTCCGTTGGACTGAAGAGCGACTGACAGTCCCTGGTCTCCGGTGAAGGCAAAGTCCGACATGACTTTGCCGCCATCGCCAAAAGTGCTATCCAGACTGCCATCCGAGTTGAAGCGGGCGATCCCGAGGTCGATTCGAACTGTTCCGACCAGGACGATCTTGCCGTCAGGTTGCAGCGCCAGGTCTTCCGCCACGGCGCCGAAGGAGTCGAAGCCGACCGATGTCTTACCATCGCTGTCGAAGGTCGTGTCGAGCGTGCCATTCGCGTTGTAGCGGGCTAACACAAAATCACCTGCCGGTGGAAACTGGTTGTCTTTGCCGCCGCCGGCCACAATCTTGCCATCGGTCTGAATTGCCACGCCCAGGGCCGCTGCTTGCTGACCTGTAAAAGGTGTGAGCACCTTTCCTCCGTTGCCAAAGGATGTGTCCAGACTACCGTTAGTGTTGTAGCGGGCGAGGGCGAAATTACCACCAGCGCCGCCCACGGCGATGATCTTGCCGTCGGGCTGAATGATCAGGTCGCGGACACGCACCGTGCCTGAACCGGTTTGAAAATCTGTCGTTACTTTCCCGTCCGCGTCAAAAGTGGTGTCCAATAAACCATTGGCGTTGTAACGCGCCAGTGCAAAGGTATTAAGATTCGCCGTACCTCCGGCGACGATTTTCCCGTCACTTTGAATGACGACGGCCCGGGCCTGGTCTGAACTGCCAAAACTCGTAATCACTTTGCCGTCGGCGTCGAAGCTTGTGTCGAGGCTGCCGTTAGTGTTGTAGCGCGCCACCGCGAAATCGCTGCTTGAGGTTCCCACGGCAACGATCTTTCCGTCAGTTTGTAAGGCGATTGCCTCGAGGACGTCGGTGCGACTGTCAAAGTCAGTTGTTACTTTGCCGTCAGTGTCGAAGGTGTTATCGAGACATGCGCCGGGCGTGGGCATACCTGTTGGTGTCGGGGTGGGAGTGGGCGAAGAGGAATCACCAAGCAGGCGCGCAACGCCGAAGTGGTCCACGCCTCCTACTTGGGTGAAGTTACCGCAGATGAGCGTCTCGCCGGTCGGTAGTTGAACGATCTCCAACACACGTTCATTGATGCCCCCAGCTTCGAGTGAGAAGTCGAGTCCGCCGTCGCTATACGTGCGGGCCAGCCCACCTCGGTTGACTCCATTGTAGGAGTCAACCAGACCTCCCATCACAATTCTGCTGTCGGTTTGAACTGCGATGGCAAAGACATTGAACGTCCCTGAGCCCGGCTCAAATGAGGTGTCAAGACTTCCATCGCCGTTGACCCGGGTAATCCCGCCGCGGTTGACGCCGTTATATTGAGCAAAGGATCCGCCAATCAGAATCTTACCGTTTGGCTGTAGAGCAAGACCCGTAACGATCCCAAGTGGTCCAGTCCCGGGATTGAAGGTACCGTCCAGACTGCCATCAGGGTTGGTGCGGACAAAGTTGGCCCTGACAACGGAGTTATAAGACAGAAAGCTACCGACCACGACGACCTTGCCGTCGGGCTGAACCACGAGGTCGTTAACGAATGGGGTACCGCCGGATGATGCGTTTATTCCGGTTCCGGGGTCGAAAGATGTATCGAGGCTGCCGTTTGAATTAACGCGCGCGATGCGGCTACGAGCTACGCCGTTGAAGCTCGTGAACAAGCCACCTAGAACAATCTTGCCGTCTGTCTGCACTGCCAGTGCATTCAATTGTCGAAATGAACCGGCGATTCCGGTACCCGGGTTGAATGATGTGTCCAGGCTGCCATCAGCGTTCACTCGCGCAATCCCACTGCGGGCGACTCCGTTGTAAGTGGCAAAAGTTCCGCCGATGACAATCTTACCGTCCGTCTGCAAAGCGGTTTCCAGTACGGTGAAATCTGTACCGGAACCGGGGTTGAACAAATTGTCGAGGCTACCGTCTGCGTTGAGACGAGCGAGCCCATTTCTGCTGATGCCATTGACCTTGGAGAATGAACCCCCAATGACAATCTTTGCGTCCTGCTGTACCGAGATCGAATGTACTGCTCCCGGGCTTAGTAGATCGAAAAATGTGCTGTCAACTGACCCATTGCTATTCGTCCGAGCCAATCCACTGCGGGCGGCGCCATCGTAAGAACTAAAGATTCCGGCCAGAAGAACCTTACCGTCGGACTGAAGCGCTAATTCATCGACGGACCCGCTACCGACTCCGCTGTTTGGATTGAACGCCGGATCGACGGAGCCGTTTGAGTTGATTCGAACTATCCCCGGACGTCCCAGGCCAGTGAAAACGAGAAAACTTCCGGCGGCCAGAATTTTCCCGTCGGGTTGCAATGCCAGAGAGCTTATGTAGTTGCTTGGGTTTCCGCCGGGGCCAGCCCCTGGGTCTAACGATGTGTCTAAGCTGCCATCGGCGTTGATGCGCGCAATCCTGCTCCGGCCAACTCCGTCGTACTGCAAAAATGGGCCGCCGATGACAATCCGGCCATCGGGTTGCAGGGCGAGTGTCCGTACGTCGTCGCTGGCGCCGTCGGATCCGCCAGTATCAAACGAAGTGTCGACACTGCCGTTGCTGTTGGTCCTCGCTACGTAATTGCGGCGTACTCCATTGTAGTTAACAAATTTGCCGACCAGAAGAATTTTTCCGTCGGGCTGGACGGTGATCCCCAGCACATCGCTATCTGGTCCAGTGCCAGTATCGAAACCAGTGTCAAGAGTTCCGTCACTATTGATCCGTGCCAGGTTTCGCCGCGCGACGCCGTTGTAGAGCGTGAAGAAGCCACCAATCAGGATCTTGCCATCGGGCTGGAGCGCCAGAGAAGAAATGTCGAAGTCGGTGCCGAAACCCGGATCGAATGAGGTATCGAGGCTGCCATTAGCGTTGAGCCGGAGAATATTCTTTCTGCTCACGCCATTAAATTGGGTAAAACCACCGACGACTATGATTTTGCCGTTCGGTTGAATCCCGAGCTTACTAACGATGTCAAAGCCGCCGAGGTCCAGACCGCTTCCGGGATTAAAGCTCGGGTCGAGGCTGCCGTCGGCATTCACGCGCACGATCCCGTTGCGACTGATCCCTCCGTAAGAATTGAAAAAGCCGCCAATAACAATTTTGCCGTCAGGCTGGACCGCCAGGGCAAAGGCCTGCCCTTGTTTACTAACTACTGGATTGAACGAAGAATCAACCGCGCCAGCCTGGGCCAGTGTTTCAGCGTCATCAGCCTGCCTATCAGCGGAGACGAGCCCAGGTAAGGCCAGCAGAAATGCCGTGGCGAGCGTAATTATCACTAACAATATTGCCTGGCGTGTGGCCGTCAGGGAGTCAGCTTTCGCGGTAATCATTCGACTTTAGAACCCCTTTCATCCATTACGCAGGAAACACAGCAAAAATGGCTCAGGCGAGGAGCCCAACGTTTAGGGTGGGCAAATGTGCGTTCGTTTAGAGGTGGCCAAAATGTACGTTCGTTTAGAGGTGTGCACCGCCCACCGGCACGGCGTGGATGAAACGAACCGGGTAAATAATTAACCGTGATTATCTGCGTGAATGGTTCCATCCATGGCCGCACCGGTGGGCGATGCCCACCTCTAAACGAACGTACATAAGCTGCGGTTTCTTTGAGGTGGCCGGTTCCCGGTTTAGAATCATACGCGAACAGAGGGGGCCGTCGAAATGGAAGAGTCGCGGAGCATCACGCAGTTATTGTTGGAGTCACGCGGGGGCGATCGAGGAGCACTCGATCAGCTTATGCCGATCGTCTACAGCGAGCTGCGCCGGTTGGCGGAGTCTTACCTCCAGCGGGAACGCCAGGATCACACCCTTCAGGCGACTGCCCTGGTTAACGAGGCTTACCTGCGCCTCATCGATCAGAAGACTGTGAGTTGGCACAACCGGGCGCAATTCTTTGGGCTTGCGGCAAAGATGATGCGGCGCATTCTGGTCAATCACGCCGAAGCCCATCATGCGGCCAAGCGTGGGGGGCATGCGCAAAAACTCTCGCTCGATGAGGCGGTCAGTTTTTTCGAAGCAGAACAAGTTGATTTATTAGCACTCAACGTAGCCTTGAATCGTCTGGCCGCGTTGGATGAACGCCAGAGTGAAATCATCGAGCTGCGGTTCTTCGGCGGGTTGACGATTGAAGAGGTTGCCGAAATGCTGCAAATCTCGCCGGCCACGGTGAAGCGTGAATGGAGCATGGCGAAGGCGTGGTTGAAACGGGAAATAACTCTGAGTGATGAGTGATGAGTGATGAGTGATGAGTGAAAAGAAGTCCTGAGTGCTGAGTCCTGAGTAAATAGTGATACGTCACTTCACCTTTACTCATCACTCATAATCACTCATTACTTAATTACTTTGGACTCAGAACTCAGAACTCAGAACTCAGAACTCAGAACTCAGAACTCAAGACTCAGAACTCAGGACTCAGAACTCCTTTTTCACTCATCACTCATCACTCATCACTCATCACTTGCTATGGCGCGCCGAAGCGCGCCCTGTACTCAGGCGATGAAATGAATGCCAGCACCATTTCTGCCTTAACGAAGTCGCCGCCAAACTGATTTAGCTTAGCTAACCAGAACGCGTATCCGGCCTCGTCAGGATCGCGCTTCATATACCCGAAGTATTCCAACTGCACAAACGCCCGGTTGAATTGCTGATCGTAGAAGGCGTGGCCGTACGTGGTCGTAAACTGTTGGTTGCCTTCGGCGATCACGTTGATGCCGTCTACCACTTTCTGCAGCACCATCGCCCGCGATTGCGTTCCACCGTTAAGTCCATTGATCAGCGCCGTTCGGTCCGACGGACTGGGATTAATTCCCGTAGTCTGAAACAGCTTGTCTACGTATTGCGGATTGGTCAGGCCGTCATAGATTGCCTTGAACTCAGCGCACCGATACTTGGCCACGTCCGTGCAGTTTACAAACTGGGCAGCGAAGTCTGTTTTGTTCTGATTGATCTTCGCGGCCGAGAGCTGGCCGTTGACTATGATTCCGTTCCCGACAAACAGCGCGTCAGGCGTAAACTCGGATAGCTTCGGTGCCCGCCCCAGGCCGCCCACGAACATCCGGTAAACGTAGTAGCCCGTGTACTGAAACTCAGGTGAGAGAAAGAACGCCCCACTGGTCGTTTCCTGTTGCCGCAAGGTGCACTGGGCCACTGTCTGCCCAGGAGGTCGTCGCGCCGGATCGTTACACTTGGTGATGTTATCGGTCCAGAAGTCTTCTCCCGCCTGATCAGCCTCGCGATTCAGAAAGTCTCGATACTGCTGCTTCACAAACTCGCGTGCGGTATCTATCGGGTTTGCTGGCGGCGCCGTTGAAGTTTGGGTGAACTGGAGTGTCTTTGCCAGAGTGCCTGACGTCCTGAAGTTGAAGGTGTACGTCCCGTTAGCGAGCACTCCGAGATCGTAGATCTGAGCCGTCGTAGTTACCGCCTGCACGGATGGGCCAGTAAACCTTTCCACTCCAGCGTCAGCCGTGAAGACGTTGCCGGCCCTGGTTGCCTGTCCCCAATTCACCACGCGGTAGCCAGCATTTGGAAACAGGAGCTTTACGTAAGCGTAGTTCCTACCTTGGAACTTCCAGCTCTTTAGCTCCACCTGGACCGAGGATAGAACCACCGGTTCCCACGATGCCTCGCCGACCTTTGCCACAAAGGCGTCGTCTGCTCCTCCGCCGAATGTGGTTTGGAAGGCGTTGGCAGTCGGAAAGTTGGTTGAAGCGGTAAATCCTGTGACATACGCGTTGCCAGTCGCATCACCCGCAATATCGTTTGCAGCTTCACTGCCTGTGCGGCCGAGGTAAGTAGAGTAAACCAGCGTGGTTCCTGCCGTGTTGAGCTTTGTTACAAAGGCGTCGCGGTTACCGCCGTACGTTGTCTGTACAGCATTGGCTGTTGGAAAGTTGCTCGAATTTGTCTCTCCACCAACCGACGCGTTGCCGGATGAGTCTAACCCGATGCCGATTCCATAATCGGCAGCGTTACCTCCGAGATATGTGGAATAGAGGAGTGACAGTCCCGTGGAATTGAGCTTGGTTACAAAGGCGTCGACTCCGCCGCCATACGTGCTTTGGAGAGCACTCACTGTAGGAAAGTCAGCAGAGGTGGTGCTACCTGCAATGTAGGCATTGCCAGAGGAGTCTACCGCTATGCCGACGGCAGCCTCGTCAAGATTGCCGCCGAGATAGGTGGAATAGGCGAGTGCGGAGCCCGCCGGGTTCATTTTCGTTACAAAAGCATCCAGAGCGCCTTTGACGGTACTTTGGAAAGGATTGGCCGTCGGAAAATTATTTGAAAAGGTAGTTCCCGCAACATACGCGCTGCCCGTCGAGTCTACCGCAATGCTATTGCCGACTTCGCCGCCAGTTCCTCCAAGAAACGTGGAATAAACAAGCGCAGACCCCGTCGCGTTTACTTTTGTTACAAAGGCATCCTGAGTGCTTTTCAGTGTGCTTTGGAAAGCATTGGCAGTTTGGAAATTGCTTGAGAGGGTGGTTCCCGTCACATAGGCGTTGCCTGCCGCATCCACCGCTATCCCATAGCCGGCGTCACCCAAACTGCCGCCCAGATAGGTGGAATAAACCAGCGCCGATCCTGCCGCGTTAAGCTTGGCTAAAAAAATGTCGTCCGAACCTCCGCCGAATGTGTTTTTAAAAGCATTGGCGGTGGGAAAGTTCGTTGAGGCCGTGTATCCAGTAACGTACGCATTACCTGCAGAATCCACCGCTATCTTATTGCCACCGTCGTTGGCGTTGCCGCCGAGATAAGTGGAGTATACGAGCGCAGATCCCGAAGCGTTGAGCTTGGTGACAAACACGTCGATCCCTCCGCTAATTGTATTTTGTAGAGCATTGGCCCGTGGCAGGTTAGTTGAAAGAGTTCTTCCTGTGACATACGCATTGCCTGCCGAGTCGACTGTAATACCAATTCCAGTATCACCGGCGCTACCGCCAAGATAAGTGGAATAGATCAACACTGGATCAATAATCAGCGGTGCGCTCTTGTCGTACTGGCCCACCGCGAACCGTACCAACCCGTCAGGCTCAAGCGCGAAGCTGCTCTCAATTTCCCGTCTCGTTCCGTCCTCTTCCTGATACACCGTCGGCTTGTGCTGCCGCATCTCGCCAGCCGGAGTTGCCATAACCAAATCGCCAGCTGCGTCAACCACCAGGCTTTCCGCGCCGTCGACCCGGAAAGAAATCTGGCTCGCATCCGCTCCCGGGGCGACCTGAAAATCATATTCCATCTCGCGTCGCTCGTTGCCGTAATAGAGGAGGTCAATGCCTTCGTAAATCCCCCGGTAACGCACCGCGCCGTAGGTCGGGACATCGGTTTGCCATTTTGCCGCGTCGCTGCCGCGAAAATAGTTTACCTTTCCCTCTAACTCCTGCTCCCCGGTTACTTCTGCCCAGGGGTTCGCACCTTCAAATGTCATCCGTACTGTGTGCAACCTCAACCGCCCATTCGCGGCCTCGTTGTGACCCAGCCGGATCATCGGATCGGGCACGCGATCGTCCCGAGTTACCTTTTCACCCGATAGAGACGCGCCCGGTCCAGTTTCGTTGTCGCCTGAGTTCGGGCGCGCCGCCAGGACGAAGGTCGCGGCATCATTGGTGAGAAAGACTGTCGCGCCGCCGTGTCGCGCGAGAAACCGCACGCGCTCGTCTGCTTGACCTCGATTCTCCTCAAAGCTCACGCCCAGTTGGCCATAAGTCGTGAGCGCCGGTTGTTCGAGCTCGGGGTTCGCTTTCGTCTGCTGTAGAGTCTGAACCGACGCGGAATTGGGTTGCGCAACCGTTTGCCGCGGCCAAGGCCAGGCGGAGATAGCTAGAGACACCGTAAGCCAAAACGCGAGAATGAAGTGAAACGACGCTCGGTCGCGATCTGAGATCAACATTGCGTTTACTCCCCTTGGATCAATAGTCAAACGGAATCAACGATCAGTCGTTGCCTAAATATCGTTCAACTCAATACGCAGGAAAGTCGGGCAGAAAGGCTCATGCGAAGGACTGAACTAATGGATCGAATTTCGATCTAATTGAATCCCGATTCGAGACGTGTGCAAATGTCGTTCGTTTAGAGGTGGGCACCGCCCACCGGCACGGCGTGGATGAAACGAGCGGGGTAAATGATTAACCGTGACTATTTGCGTGAATGGTTTCATCCACGTCGCACCGGTGGGCGGTGCCCACCTCTAAACGAACGTATATAATGGCTGGTACGAAAATGACTCCGGAACAATATAAAAAGGTAAAAGAGATCTTCCACGCTGCCTCTGAGCGAAACCCGGAAACTCGCGTTGAGTTCATTGCCGAAGCTTGCGGGGGCGACGGGCTGTTGTTGCGCGAGGTCGAATCTCTGCTCGACTTCCAGAGTCACTCCGAAAAATTCATCGAAAAATCCGCGTTTGACGTTGGCGCCCGACTCCTCACTGAAGACCAGGCTGAGGCATTCAAGGGGCGTCGAGTTGGCCACTACCAACTGATTCGCGAATTAGGACACGGTGGTATGGGAGTCGTTTACTTAGCCGAACGGGCCGACGATCAATTTCGCAAACAAGTAGCTATCAAGATCGTCAGAGGTGGTCTCGCCACAGATGAGACCCGCCGCCGCTTCCGTCACGAGCGGCAGATTCTCGCCGGTATCGATCATCCCAATATTGCCAAGCTGCTCGATGGCGGCACTACCGACGATGGTCTGCCTTACCTGGTGATGGACTATGTCGAGGGCGAAGCGATCAACCAGCATTGTGATGCGCACCAGCTCACAACTACGAAACGCTTGCAGCTGTTTCGGGAAATGTGCTCTGCGGTCCAGTATGCCCATCAACGCCTCGTCATTCATCGGGATATCAAACCCGCAAACATTCTGGTGACTCATGACGGGACACCAAAACTGCTCGACTTCGGCATTGCGAAACTGCTCGACCCGGAGCCATCGGAGACATCGGCACACACGGCCACCGAAGTGAGATTGATGACTCCAGAGTATGCCAGCCCGGAACAGATCCGTGGGGAAGAGATCACCACCGCCACGGACGTCTATTCACTCGGCGTCCTGCTTTACGAAATACTTACTGGCCATCGGCCGTACCGGATTACCAGCCGCCGTCCCGATGAGATCGCGCGAGTGATTTGCGATCAGGAACCTGAGCGTCCCAGCGCCGCGATTGCAGATCGCGAATTGCGGAGTGCGGATTCAAAAACCGCGTCTTCCAATCCGAAATCCGATATCCCCAATCCGAAATTGTTTCGTGGGGATTTGGACAACATCGTGCTCAAGGCGATTCAGAAAGAGCCGCAACGGCGGTATAGCTCGGTCGAGCAGTTTTCAGAAGATATCCGGCGACACATCGAAGGTCTCCCGGTCATCGCGCGGGCGGATACCTTTGGCTATCGTTCGGGAAAGTTTATCCAACGGCATCGTTATGGTGTGGCTGCAGCAGCGCTGCTGGTGGTGATGTTCGTAGCCGGAGTGGCCGGCGTTGTTTGGCAGGCGCGAGTGGCTGCGCGTGAACGGGACCAGGCGCGACTCGAAAAAACAAAAGCAGAACGCGTCAATTCCTTTTTGCAAGAAATGCTGAGTTCTGCCGATCCATTTAAGAAGGGAAGTAATGTTAAGGCCGCGGATCTGTTGGCGGATGCTGCCCGCCGCGCTGAGGTTGATCTGGTCAACCAGCCTGAGTTGCAGGCGGAAGTGTTGCGCACGATTGGCAACACCTATTCGGGTTTGTTTCTGGTGAATGAAGGCGAACCCTTGTTACGCCATTCACTGGAAATTCATCAGCGGCTCTTTGGGCCGCAACATCACGAGACCGCAAAGACTTTATACGACCTGGCCCAACTGCTAAGAACCAAGGGAGATTTCGACCAGGCGGAGGCTCGCTTTCGAGAGGCGCTCGGGATTCAGAGGAAGCTAGCTCCGCAAGGGGACATCCAGAGTGCCACGACGCTTCTCTATTTGGGGGTGGCGCTATTTCAGCATGGAAAAGCTGACGATTCTGAAGGAGCAATTCGCGAGTCTTTGGAGATGACGCGAAAGCACGTGGGTGATGACCATCCTGGTGTTGGCATAGCGCTCAACCAACTAGGATTGTCGAAGGAATATCGCGGCGATCTGAGCGGCGCCGAACAACTCTATCGCCAGGCCATGAGTACGTTTCGCCGGATCGGAGGTCAACGCGCGCTAGAGTCGCTGGTGCTAATGAATCTGGCGACAAACTTGAGTTCGCAGAAAAAGTATCAGGACGCCGACGCAATTTTTCAGGAAGCGATTGCCCTATCACGCGAATTATTCGGCGAGAACCATGCAGCGGTGGCGGTTGTGATGACCCATTATGCGCGCATGTATTTGCTGAAGGGCGAGTATGCGAAAGCCGAAGAGATTATGCGACCGGCAGTTGAAATCGCACGCAAGTCGCTGCCCGCCGGACATCCGGAGTCAGCGCAGATATTGGTGACTTTCGGGATTGTGCTGGTGCGAGCAGGAAAGGCTCTCGAAGGTGAACCCTTCCTGCGCGAAGCGTTGGCAATCAGAGAAAAGGCTTTACCAAAAGGCCACTGGACCACTGCTAACGTGAGGAGCATGCTTGGCGAATGCCTGACGGCGCAGCGACGTTACGCCGAGGCGGAACCGCTGCTCAAGCAGGGGTACGACGAGATCGGTGCTGCCCTGGGCCAGAAGCATCCGCGTACGATCGAGGCGATCGAACGGCTGGCGTCCTTCTACGAAAGCAAGAAAGAACCAGAGCGGGCCGCTCCCTATCGTGCTTTGCTAACGAAGAATTAGACCAGCTGGGAGCGCAGGCATCTTGCCTGCACTAAGCGGCGTCAGCCGCGCATGACTTTCGCTAGGCAGTTTCGCTGGTTTACTAAAAGAACTCGCGGCTGAAGCCCCTCCTTGCAGGCAAGATGCCTGCGCTCCCAGCTTACGGTGCTGCAAACCTCTGCAGATACTCCGGCGACATCAGAACGATTTAACCATCTTCAATTGTGTATAATTCGGCCACCCAACCATGCATGGGCCGAGCAAACTTGGGAATTCTATGACTACACCTCCAACTCTGGATGTAACCCAACTTCTACTGGATTGGAGTAAGGGTAACCGCGGGGCTTCAGACAAGCTGATGCCGCTGGTCTATGACGAACTGCGCCGAGTCGCCCAAAATTATCTCAGCCACGAACGTCAAGATCACACCCTGCAAGCCACCGCGCTGGTTCATGAGGCCTATTTGAAACTGGTCGATCAAACGAGCGTTGACTGGCGGGGTCGGGCCCATTTCTTCGGTTTGGCGTCGCAGATGATGCGCCACATTCTGGTCGACCATGCGCGTCGCCATCAGGCGGCTAAGCGCGGCGGCATGGCCCAACGCCTCACTCTGGTCGAGGTGGTTTCGTTTCCGGAGCAGAAGGACTTTGACCTGGTGGCCCTCGACGAAGCACTCACTCGCCTGGCCCAGTTCGACCCACAGCAAAGCCGGATTGTGGAGATGCGTTTCTTTGGCGGCCTCACTATTGAAGAAACTGCGACGGCAGTAGGCGTTTCTGTCGCCACCCTCAACCGCGAGTGGCGAATGGCTAAAGCGTGGCTGTTGCGCGAACTGACAATAGAAAGGTGATGAGTGATGAGTGATGAGGAAAGAAGTCCTGAGTCCTGAGTGCTGAGTACGGAATCCTGAGTAATAGCCGTTCACTCATCACTCATCACTCACGACTCATCACTCATCACTCAGGACTCAGCATTACAATGATTTTGATATGACCGCCGAACAATGGCAAAAGGTGAAGGAGTTGTTTCAGTCCGCTCTGGAACGCGCGCCCGAAGAGCGCCAGGCGTTCCTGGTCGATGCGTGCAAGGGTAATGACCGGTTGGTTCGCGAAGTGGTATCGCTTTTGAAATTTGATGCCCGTGCCGACGGCTTCATCGAGGCGCCGGCCACCGCCGTTGTCCCGGAGCTATTTACTCCCCGCCCCTCAAAATTTGTAGGCAGTCGGATCGGGCCTTACCTGATCATCAGGGAAATCGGTCAGGGCGGTATGGGAGCAGTCTGCCTGGCTGAACGTGCGGATGAACAATACGAGCAGCGAGTAGCGATCAAACTAGTCAAGCCGGGATTAGATAGTGCCTTCATCATTAACCGGTTTCTCAGTGAACGGCAGATTCTCGCCAATCTCGATCATCCCAACATCGCCAACCTGCTCGACGGTGGCACCACCGAGGATGGCTCGCCATATCTGGTGATGGAGTTCATCGATGGTTTACCGATCGACCAGTACTGTGATGTTCACAGGCTTCCCATCAAGGATCGGTTGAAACTGTTTACCACCGTTTGCGCGGCAGTCGCCCACGCGCATCGCAATCTCATCATTCATCGGGATCTCAAACCAAGCAACGTTTTGGTAACGGACCAGGGAACTCCCAAGTTGCTCGATTTCGGCATCGCGAAAATTCTTGTTCCCGACACTTCGGCTTTGCCGACAGAATTCACCGCGGCTAACGTGCGTCTGATGACGCCAGACTATGCCAGTCCCGAGCAGGTGCGCGGCGACACCATCACGACTTCCAGTGATATCTATTCGCTGGGAGTTTTGCTCTACAAATTGCTGACCGGCCACCACCCCTATCGAGTAAAGAAGAATCTGGCAAAAGAGATTGAGCGGGTGGTTTGCGAGCAAGAGCCGGAGCGTCCCAGCACGATGGTCAGTCGCACGGAGGACGCGTCGTCGACCAATGGTGCTTCGAGATTGACTGTAACTCCTGTCTCAGTCAGCAGTGACCGTGATACTGAACCAGGCAAGCTGCGACGTTTACTCGGCGGCGATCTCGACAATATCGTGCTGATGGCGATGAGGAAGGAGCCGCAGCGGCGCTACCTTTCCGTAGAGCAGTTCTCTGAGGACGTTCGCCGCCATCTTGAAGGGCTGCCGGTCATCGCCCGCAAAGACACGCTGGTTTATCGCACCGAAAAGTTTGTCAGACGCCATAAGGTCGGCGTGGCGGCGGCCGCCATGGTCCTGTTCACGCTGATTGCGGGCATAGTGGGAACTGCATGGCAAGCGCGGGTGGCGCGCACTCAAAGAGTCAAAGCAGAGCGCCGGTTTAATGATGTGCGCCGGCTGGCCAACTCGTTCATGTTTGAGATTCATGACTCGGTGCAAAACTTGCCCGGCTCGACCGGTACCCGACAATTGTTAGTCATGCGGGCCATCGAATATCTCAATAGCCTGGCCCAGGAATCTCACGACGATCCTTCGTTACAGCGTGAACTAGTGGCGGCATATATCAGAATCGGCAACGTGCAGGGCAATCCAAACAACGCAAACCTCGGAGACACCACCGGCGCGATGCAGAGCTATCGCCAGGCTCTCAAGCTCGCCGGTCAACTGGCGGCTGTAAATCCCGCTGATACTCAGGCGCGGAGGTCGCTCGGTGTTATCAGGGAGAAGATGAGCGATGTGCAGTCGGTGACGGGGGATATTGCCGGAGCGGTGGAAAGCGCGCAGAGTGCATGGACGTCCTTTAAAGCTCTTGCTGATTCCGATCCAGGGAACGGCGGGTCGCAAATGTCTCTGGCAATCAGCCACATCAAAGTGGGAGACGTACTGGGCAATCCAAACTTTCCAAACAAAAAGGATCACGCAGGCAGCTTAAGTAACTATCGCTCGTCACTGGCCATATTCCAGTCTCTGGATAAATCCGATCCGAATAATCCCAAGACCCGTCGGTTGCTCGCGCTCGTCTACGAAAGACTTGGTACGATGCATGAGCTTGAGGGCAACATAGTTTCGGCGAGAGAGAACTATCTCGAATCGCAGGCGATTCGCCAATGGTTGGCGCAGAGCGCACCCGAAAACACGGAGACCACGCGCGACCTGGCCATCGCCCATGAGAAGATCGGAAATGTCATGATTGCCATGGGAAACTTGACGGCCGCCTTGGAAAGCCGCCGCAAATCCCTGGAGATTTTCAGCCAGTTGGCGAAGGCGGATCCGGGAAATGTGCAAGCCCGTCAGTCCCTGGCGATCAGCTACATGCATTTGGGTGAGCTGTTTGGTGATCCAGAGTATGCCAACCTGGGCCAACCCGCAGAGGCACTGAAAAACTATCGAGCAGCAATGGAGATTCTCAAGGCACTCAAGGAAACTGACCCAACTGATACCAAGACGCAAACCACGATCGACAGAATCAATGGATTGATGCAGCGGCTTTAGTTGCTAATTCTCTGTGCACCCTCTGTGTTCTCTGTG
>JANNJZ010000025.1:0-6681 GCA_031396065.1 Pyrinomonadaceae bacterium
GCTCTTTCGTGTGATTTCGTGGATCGTATCTAAGAACTTTGAGCACGCGATCCACGAAATCACACGAAAGAGCACGAAGACTAAACAGAGCCTGACAGATGCCCATGACTTTCCAGGCAACTTATGGCACGCCGCTCGACATTTTGCCGGAACTGCACGACTGTTACTGCCGAACTAGTTTGAACCTGCCAAGGTCTCCGACTTTTTTCGGACCCGGTCGCTCAACTTAACAATTGCCAACAGATCTGCGTCAGCCTTGGCCTTGTTCTCTTTGGCCTTGGCTACTTCTTTCGAATCAATTGTTCCCGCGTTCTTCAAAGTAGGATTCTCAGTAAAACTATCGATCAGCTTGCACAGCCTTACCAGAACACCAGTCATCTCCTCGCTTTTGAGTTCAGCTGTATCGTTTGACTTCCCTTCTTCAGGTGTGTGCGCGCGCATGTAAGTACTTAAGCGTGATGCGCGCTTATTTATCTCAGCGGTCTGTTCCGACAGCAGCTTGTAATCGAGCGGCTTGCGCGCAACTAACCCTCGGGCGATGTCATTGCGCAGAACCTGAATCCGCGTGAAGTCGTCCTTCATGTTAACGATCGCCGCCTGAAGACGTTTCTGACCTTCATTGTCGATAACGGCATTCATTTCCGCGGTTCGCAGTTTACTTTGGTCAACCTGTCGCGCCCGGTCCATCGCCTTCGGATTATTGTCTGCCGGTGCACCCGCCCCGGCAGGTGGCCCCTGGGCCAGGGTTGACCCAGCCACGCAGAGGGAGAACACTCCAACAATCAAAGCGCCAACCAAATTGTTTGCTTTAACAACTCCGTAATCCATGAAACTTCCTCCGTAACTAAAATGCGATCGCAGATCACCTCAAGGTGAAATGGAAATTGAAACCTGGTTACTGGATTGATTATTAGCGGTCACGCTAACCAGCGCCTCGCCGGCGCCTGCCAGTTCATCCGGTAATCTGGCAATTACAACCGTGATCCAATCAAGGCTCGGCAATCTGCCTACCCATTCAACGGTCAGCGTGTAAAGTTGCCCATTCCCGTAGTTAGCCTGGACTTTGACAACCTCAGGACCATCGCCTGGCCGCAGGTCAAGGTTGGCGGATAGCAGCATCAACCTGGTGGTTTGGTCCGAACTGAAGTTGTTAAAGTTTCTAACCGACAACGGATCCCGCTTGAACGTTACCGAGTCAAGCGCCAGCGCTCGGTTAACGCCCTCGTCGGTAAACAGCACCGGCACATTTGACGGCGTGTCGCGTTGATAGACGCGAACATAATCAACTTGCATCTGTTGCGGGAATACGGTGGTGGCGTCCGGATAGCCCGGCCAGGTACCGCCGACTGCCACATTGATAATCAGAAAGAACGGGTGGTTAAAAACCCATGTCTGCCCGGCCGGCAGATCTGCTGGAGTTCGCGTTTTGTACAGGAGTCCATCGACATAAAACCGCAGAACGTTCGGCTCCCACTCAACGGCATACGTGTGGTAGGCGTCGGAGAACTTCTGCGAAGGAGGTAACGAATAGGACGCCGATACGCCGTTGCCGCCGGAATACCCTGGCCCATGGAGCGTTCCATAAACAGTCGAAGGCTCCCTGCCAATGTGCTCCATAATGTCGATCTCGCCGCAATTGGGCCAGCCCACGGTACTGAGATTGTCGCCCAGCATCCAAAATGCCGGCCAGATGCCTTGTCCATATGGAACCTTGATGCGAGCCTCAAATCGCCCATAGGTTTGCGTAAACTTATTCCTGGTGAGAAGTCGGGCTGAGGTGTATTCGCGACCTCCGTACGTTTCCTTTAGCGCCTTTATTACCAGCGCACCATCCTGCAACGACGCATTGGCAAGTCGATCGGTGTAGTACTCCAGCTCGTTGTTACCCCAGCCGTTGCCGCCTATATCAAACGACCATTTGGACGAATCAACCGCTGAGCCGTTTGGCCCATTAAACTCGTCGCTCCAGGTCAGACTCCAGACCTTCGGATCAATGGCCAGGGCGGTCGGGTACGCGGATGAATACGAGACCAGCACTGACATAAAGACCGCAACACCTGATGCGGCGGTAAGCAGACTCGTCCACCGTAGGCTCTTGGCGAATAGAAAGTATCGATAGTTGCTTCTGGACATGAAAAAAATCCTGAAACGAAAGTGACGTAACGGCTAAATCCTCTCTGGATCAGCTACAATGCGCCAACCAGTTTGCGCAATTATGTCACTATTTGGGCTGAAACAGAATTACTGAAAAACTTTCGGAAAGACCCAATTCAGCTTTCTCTGTGCCACCTCAGTGCCCTCTGTGTCTTTGTGGTGAATAAATGCTAAACAAACGACACCGAGAGGCACTGAGGTGGCACAGAGAAGTTCAAATTGGGCATTTACTGAACGGCTTCAAAACCCACAAAAAACACCCCAGGACAAGTCGAGTAAAAAAATGAAGATCGCTAACCGCGTGTTGCCAGCGCTGCTCTTAACGTTCGCTTCGAGTATCGTATCTTTAGTCCCAGCACAGGGCCCCACCACGGTGGTGACGCCGCCACGTCAACTCGCCCTCATGCCGGTGCCCGCATCGGTGCAATTACAAACTGGTCGCCTGGCTATCACTAACGCTTTCAGCGTGGCCACCCGGGGCTATGCAGACGATCGGTTGCGCAGTGGGATTGCCCGGATGACTCGGCGACTCGCCGGCCGAACTGTACTAACGTTGCCGCTCGAGCTCGCGACCGATGCGAACACATCCACCTTAGTGATCCAATGCGAACGGGCCGGCGCCGCTATCCCTTCCCTCAATGAAGACGAGAGTTATAGCCTGGAGATTACCGACAAGCAGGCCCGGCTCATTGCGCCAACCGTCGTTGGTGCCTTACGCGGTTTAGAAACGCTTCTGCAACTGGTCCAGGGCGATCGCCAGGGATACCACCTTCCCGCGGTCACGATTCGCGACCAGCCGCGTTTCCCGTGGCGCGGTTTGCTTATTGATATCGCCCGTCACTACCAGCCGCCTGAGGTTCTCAAGCGCAATCTTGACGCAATGGCGGCCGTGAAGCTCAACGTTTTTCACTGGCACCTAACGGAAGACCAGGGATTTCGCGTCGAGAGCAAGAAATTTCCGAAGCTCCATTCGCTGGGGTCGGACGGTCTCTACTACACCCAGGATCAGGTACGCGAAATCATTGCCTATGCGGCTGAACGCGGCATTCGAGTGATGCCTGAGTTTGATATTCCCGGTCACGCCACCAGCTGGTTGGTGGGCCACCCGGAACTTGGCAGCGCGCCTGGACCATACAAGATTGAACGGGCTGCGGGCATCTTTGAGCCAGCGCTCGACCCGACGCGCGACCAAACATACAAGTTTCTCGATGGCTTCCTGGGCGAGATGGCGGCGTTGTTTCCTGACGCCTACATGCACATTGGCGGCGATGAGAACGAAGGCAAGCAATGGGACCGCAATCCGCAGATTCAGGCCTTCATGAAAGAAAAAGGGATTAAAGACAACCACGCCCTCCAGGCTTACTTCAATCAACAGGTCCTAAAGATTCTGCAAAAGCATGGCAAGAAGATGATCGGCTGGGAAGAGATACTTCATCCCGATCTACCCAAAGATGCGGTGATCCACTCGTGGCGGGGACCAGCTTCCCTGGCGGAGGCCGCGAAAAAGGGCTACGACGGGATTCTTTCCGCAGGCTATTACATTGATCTGATCTTTCCGGCGTCGCAACACTATCGCGCCGACCCGCTCCCGGCCGATAGCGCGCTAACCCCGGAAGAAGCGAAACGAGTGCTAGGCGGCGAGGCGACGATGTGGAGCGAGTGGGTCAGTCCCGAAACAATTGACTCACGGATCTGGCCGCGCACTGCGGCTATTGCTGAAAGGCTTTGGTCGCCGCGAGCCGTGACGGACGTCGACGACATGTACCGGCGTCTGTCAGTGATAAGCACCCAGCTGGAAGAGTTGGGCCTGACGCATGAAAAGAATCAAAGCATGCTGCTAAGGCGCCTGGCTGGAAGTCAGCACACAGGAGCCCTGTCCACGCTGGCTTCAGTAGTCGAGCCGGTCAAAGAATACCAACGCTATCAAGTCCGCCCGCAGACAATGCTTAGCCCACTGACGGGGCTGGTCGATGCGGCGCGACCTGATAGCGATGCCGCCAGGCAGTTTACGGCGATGGTTGAGGGCTTGCTCTCCGATGCTCCTCGCTTTGGTCTCTATCGTTCCGACATTCGCGATTCATTGACCGCTTGGCGGGATGCGGGCATGGCACTCGATCCGATAATCGATCGCGCTCCAGCCCTCCAGGAGGCTCGACCACTCGCCCGGAATCTGGCCGATGTTGCCGCCGCAGGACTGGAGGCAATTGCCTATTTGTCTGCGGGCAACGCCGCCACTTCCGCGTGGCGTGACGCGCAATTAGCCAAACTCGATGAGGCCGCGAAACCAAAAGCTGCTTTGGAGCTAGTTATCATTCCCAGTGTTAGAAAACTGGTGATCGCAGCTGCGGAACCGCCGCAGCCTAGATAGATAAGGCGCACGATAGCCCGTTTAGAAAGCACACTTGTGTGCTCTCTAAACGGGAGTTGGTTTTGATTCTCATTTGAGAGCCATTTAACGCCGCGGGCACACAAGTGTGCTTTCTAAACGGGAGTTGGTTCTGCGCTCTCTAAACGGGAGTTGATTTGACTGTTTTTCACTTGGGCGAGGTGATGGTTGAGCCTTCAACTACCTTCAGGTAACGATTTATTGGCGGGTTCGTGAGCTTATCGACCTTGCCACTCGGCCAGCGAATCTCAACAGAGTCGACTTTCGCAGCTGACCCAAGACCGAGGATTTCACGCGGATCATGTGAGGCAAGATAGCTGCCGCCGGCTGTCTTCAGTCGGCTGCGCTTCAATGATCCCACTTGCCAGGAAATCACTGCTCCAACCCCCGCGGAATTGCTCTGTTTCGCAATCAACTGCAGGCCGAGCCAGTTGTTGCGACTACCACCCACGTTACGAAGAAGCGCCGGCGGCTCACCATTGTTGGCTACCAGCACATCAAGGTCACCGTCATTATCAAAGTCTCCGGTAGCCATGCCTCGTCCGGAAAAGTATTTGGTGAAGACTGGACCCGACTGCGCGCTCACGTTTTCAAAGACCTTGCCGGTGTTACGAAACAGGAGCAACTGTTCGCGATACTTCACCCGCGGATTCCGCATCTCAATGAAATCGTCAGGGTGCCCATTGACGAGAAACAAGTCAGGAGTGCCGTCATTGTCGTAATCAAAAAACCGCAAACCCCAGCCGCTGAGAAACCGGGATGCGGGACCTATTTCGCCAGGCTCGTCGGTAAACGTCAGGTCCTTCTGATTGTGATAGAGACTGAAAAACTCATGCTCAATATTGGCCACAAAAAGATCTTGCCAGCCGTCGCCGTCATAATCTGCCGCATCGACACCCATCCCGGAGCGGGCCGTTCCAGACGAGCTGAAGCCAACACCCGCAGCCAGGCCAGACTCTTCGAACTTTCCTCTGCCTTTGTTTATGAAGAGAAAGTTGGGCATCGTGTCATTAGCAACGAATAGGTCAATCCACCCGTCGTTATTCACATCCGTCGCGACTGCCCCGAAAGATTTGCCGGGTGAGTCGGCGATACCGGATTCCTTACTGACATCACTGAAAGCGCCATTGCCATTGTTGCGAAACAGATGACTTGGTCTGGGTTTGTAATAACGCGGGATACAGTAGTAACGCCGGTTTATGTCGTCAGTGCACAGCACGTTCAGCGTTTTGTCATAATAGACAAAGCTGGAAACAAACAGGTCCAACTTGCCGTCATTGTCGTAGTCGAACCAAACCGCGCAGGTGGACCAACCCGGCGCCGCGGTGCCGGCCTTCTCAGTCACATCGGTGAACGTCGCATTTCCGTTGTTACGGTAGAGAATGTTTCGACCGTAACTCGTGACGTAAAGATCAACCCAGCCGTCGCCGTCATAATCCGCAGCGGCTACGCCCATCCCGAAAGTGCCGCCCTTCACACCGGCTTTGTCAGTTACATCTGTGAAGGTGCCGTCACGATTATTGTGATACAGCGCGTTCTTGAGAGGAGTGGTTGGAGCAAAGAAATCGGCGGACCCACTGTTGACCAGATAGATATCCATCCAGCCATCGTTGTCGTAGTCGAAGAAAGCGCAACCCGCACCAACCGTCTCTGGCAAATGGCGCTCTGGTGAGTGAGCGTTGTTATGAATCCAAGTGATGCCCGACTGCTTAGGGAGTATTTCCTGGAAGGTAACGACAGACTTGACCGGCGCTGAAGTTCGCTGAGCGTTGGTGGTAAGAGCCAAATTCGCGGTGAGCGTGAAGGCCAAACCAAAAGCTATCGTCAATCGAAGGCTGGCTGGAAAGTGTTCAATCAAACTGTTCATCTATTCATTCGATGGTTGATGCGGTGGCAATCGATTGGCAATCGATACAGAACCAAGAGTAGTGCTACGTGAAAAGCCCATTGGAGGAGCCCCGACATCCTTCTTCGACGCGTAGCGGCGGTATGACTTTAGCCCGGCGTTTCAACGTCGGGACCGCGCAGCTATTCTCCCTCGTCGCGTCAGCGACGGCTGATAGACGAGCATTTCAGGCGTCGCTAACGCCACGCGTGTACTGCTCCACATTTCCCCGGCGTTGAAACGCCGGGCTAAAGTC
>JANNJZ010000111.1:0-2705 GCA_031396065.1 Pyrinomonadaceae bacterium
AATCCGTCGACGTCCTTTGCCGGATCTATCGCCTCGATGATCCCAGCGTCGTCAATATCACTGGGCAGTGGCAACTGGACCAGTATTCCATCAACGTCAGCGCGCGTATTCAAGGACTCGATCAAATCCGCTAGTTCAATGGCAGTTGTTGTCCCCGCCAACGCATGATGTTCGGAGCGTATCCCCACCTCCTCGCAGGCCAGCATCTTGTTTCTTACGTAGACAGCGGACGCCGGATCGTCGCCTACCCGAACTGCTGCGAGGCAAGGTTTCACCTGGTGCTTGGCCCACAGTTGGTCGATTTCCTGTGCCACCTCCCGCTTGATTTGCTCGGCAATAACTGCGCCGTCAAGGAGTTGCGCTCGGCGGTTCATTTCGGTCCTGCTGTTTTTTGCTGACTGCATCGAAGCTCGCTATCAGAAGTCTACCTTAAGTTGTTAAGCTGTGAACTTTCGGTGCTAGGTTACACCGAGACAGCACGAATTTGTTAGCGAACAGTAGGAGGTCGTGGCTCCGTTTGGTAACAATAGCAGCCGATGAAACGTCGAACATGAGTGGAATGGGGCAGACGTTCGATACAGAACCGTGCGCGGTAGCGCCGGATGCTAGAGTCAACTTGGGTGTTAAGTAGATTGTAGAGCTCGTGAGTATCGAGCGGATGTTGCTGCAATCAACCAGATAGTCCACCGCGACCTCTAGCAAATCGAGTGTTTCCCAGTGAACTATCGTATTTTGTATGTTCATTAGCGAGTTGAGCTTGGCATCCGGCGCTACCGCGCTCGGTTCTGTAATCGCGTCCAGGCAGGAATGCCTCTCCTACCTCCGTTAGGAATATTCGCTTTCGTGGCTGATAATTTCTTTCGGTGAGAAGCGCCACCATACCGAAGTGAAAGCCATCATTCGCAACCACAATTCATGAAAAATAAGAAAACGTTCCCATTGATCCTGATCGCAGTCTTTCTTTTTGCCGGCGCCACATTTTGGGGCTGCCGCCGGCAAGCTTCGCGATCGCCAACCGAGAAACGTTACGACTTCAAAGGTAAGGTTGTAACGGTAGAAAAAGACAAGCACTTGGTCACCATCGCCCATGAAGACATCAAAGACTACATGCCGGCCATGACGATGCCTTTCACGGTAAAAGACGATTGGGCCTTTGATGTTCTGGTCCCCGGCGATCACGTTTCCGCCCTGTATGTTGTGGACGGCACGCAGTCGTGGCTCGAAGGACTCGTGATAACTAAAGAAACCGCCGAGACTTCCAGCCCGGTTCCCGGCGAGGCCGTCGAAGCGAAGGCGGGCGATCAAGTACCAAACTACAGGCTCCTGAATCAGGATGGCAAGGCCATCAGGATCCACGACTACAAAGGCAAGACGCTTCTTTTGACGTTCATATTTACCCGCTGTCAGGACCCAGACCAATGCACGTTAATGAGTGATAACTTTGCTACTGTAGATCAGAAGCTGCTGGAGCAACCTGATATTTACAGGAAGACGCATTTGCTGAGTATCAGCTTTGATCCGGAATACGATACTCCAAAAGTTTTGCGCAGTTACGGCGCCTCTTATACAGGCAGATACACGGAGGAGACCTTTGCCCACTGGGAATTCGCTTCGGGGAGTGCGGACGAAGTGAAGGGTATCGCGGAGTTCTTCGGGTTGCGCTATTACAAAGACACGGAGTCAGGAAAAGAACAGGTTATTCATTCATTGCGTACAGCGGTGATTGGACCAGACAGCAAAATCGTCAAAATCTATCGCGGGAATGAATGGAAGCCGGATGAAGTGGTGAAGGATCTACAAGCTGCCGCTACAAACTCAAAGCCAGCCACGGATTAACGCGGAGAGCGCGGATTGGATTTAGATCTGTAGTGAGTTTTTAGCTGAGCCTTTCTAACCACGATCCACGAAACGACACGAACCACCACGAAATATCGTTAGTGTAATTTCGCGTGATTTAGTGGATCGTCTCTTGTCGGCCGCGCTTGGGGAGTAGCGATTAGACTCTGCAGATAATTGTCCTAAGTGACGCCCTTAATCTTTTTGATTTCTTCGGTGAGAACCGGGACAGCCTCAAACAGATCGCCAACAATCCCATAATCTGCTATATCGAAAATCGGCGCCTCGGGGTCCTTGTTGATGGCCACGATAGTCCCGGAGTTTTTCATGCCAACCAGGTGCTGGATGGCGCCGGAAATCCCCAGGGCGATGTAGAGCTTCGGCGCCACGGTTTGTCCCGATGATCCAATCTGGCGATCGATGGGTAACCATTCAGCATCGCAAATCGGACGCGAGGCTGCCAGATCGCCGCCAAGCGCTTCGGCAAGTTTCTCTGCCAATGCCAGATTATCCTTGCTCTTGATGCCGCGACCGACGGCCACGATGATGTCGGCCTTGCTCAGGTCTACCGCTTGTTTCACTTCCTGAAACGGCGGTTCCGGCGTCATGCGTATTTCACCAACCTCAACGGGCATTTCTTCTACCGCCGCGCCGCTTCCCTTTGCTGCTTGATCCGGTCTGTATGATCCCGATTGAAACGTGGCAAAGACCGGAGCCGCCCCATCAGAAACAACATCCGCGTCGAGCTTGCCAAGAAAGATCCGGCGGGTGAACGTTATCGCTTCACCGGACACCTGTGCGCGAAGGCAATCACTGATGAGCGACTTGCCAAAACGCGCCGCCAGCTTGGGTGCGAAATCGCGCACCAG
>JANNJZ010000144.1:0-1720 GCA_031396065.1 Pyrinomonadaceae bacterium
CGTCAATAATCTGACCGGAGGTCGCGGGCACCAGTTAATGTTGTTGGTAGGGGTGATTGAGATTGTTGCCGGCCTGGGCGTCTGGTTTAAGCCAAAGCTATTCGCCTATGTGGTTTCGGCGTGGCTGATATTGATTATTGCGAACCTGCTCCTGGTTCCCGGTTACTTTGACGTAGCGCTGCGTGACTTTGGCCTGGCGTTAGGTGCGCTCGCCCTTGGACGCTTGAGTCAGGTGCACTCAAAGTAAGGCTCTGACGTCCGACACACTTCAGTTTGTCGATGTCGTCGGTAGGCGCAATGTTGAACTCAACAGGCGAGGTTGCCAACTATCGACAAACTAAAGTGTGTCGGACACTTTCAGAGTTCAGATTGATTAGTGTGATTTAGTGGATCGTCATTACCCTTTGAAACAGGCAGGTAGGAAGATACAGACGCGACGTAATGAACCAGGGCGTTTTTTAGTTTTGACCCGCAACCCGGTCAAGATAATCCTTGAGTTCCGGATGACCACCATGGTCAGCCCAGCCTGCTGCCGTTGACCCGACCTTGGTGTCTTTAATGTTTACATCGGCGCCCCGCTCGAGGAGAAACTCGACTAGTTCCCGGTGCCCGTTTAGAGCCGCATAGTGCAAACCAGTACCGGCGTAATCAAAGCCGGGAGGAATAGCGCTTACCTGCGCGCCTTTTTCCAGTAGCAACCGCGCCGCGTCGACCTGGTTGTTGTTACAAGTGTAGACAAAAGCATTGTTGATGATGTCCTGAGGCTCATCTGACCATTCGGCTACTTTCGCTCGGAGCTCAGCCTTGATCCCACGGTTCAAATTCGATTCTTCCAGTCCACCAAACGGCCAGTCGATCTTGCCTGCTTCAGGCTTCAAACTGCCGTCGCCACGGAAGAAGCTTTCGATCAAATCCACTCGACCGAGGCCGGCCGCGATGCGCAGGTTATGCATGGATGCGCCTCGCGCCAGCAGCAGATCACGCACCTTATAGTTCCGCCAATACAACGTCTCCTCCAGCGGCGACCAGCTCCCTATGCCGTTGATGGCGGCGCCAAGGTCCAGCAGCAGCTCGGCAATCTCAACATTGTCTATGGATGCCGCGGCGCCAAGCGGACCATTGATGTCGGCACCCGCATCGATGAGAATTTTCGCCATCTCAACCTTGTTTGACACGTCGAGAGCGTCTAGCGCCAAACACTGGTGCAGAGTGGGATGACTTCTTGATGACCGCGCCGTCGCCAGGGAAGGATCCTTCGCGATCAACTCCCTGAGCTTATCAATGTCGCCGGATTTTATTGCGAATATAGCCGGGTGAAATTTTGCGTCCATGTGTTGAAACTAAAAGCGATCCACGAATTCACTCGAAGCTGCGCGAAAAGAATAACTACTTCGAGCCTTTTCGTGTGTTTTCGTGGATCGCTCTCTTAGGCAGTCGGGAATATACAAGCCACGAAATTACACGAAACCTCACGAAGCCAACTCGCGTTTTTCTTTCAGACGTTCCCACGCTTCGCGATCTTTCGGCTGAACCCAGTCCCACCCGATTCGTTCCCAATCCGGATCGTCGGGATCGAGTCCGAGATCCCGAATGCCTTCACTCAGGGTGACGAAACATTGGTGCCGGTAGGGCAGCAGGTAACCGCCCTCCGCATCAAGCGAAGCGCGCGCCTCAGTGTAGTTGCGGAACCACCGATTAAGGACAGCATCCATCCGTGGCA
>JANNJZ010000245.1:0-1631 GCA_031396065.1 Pyrinomonadaceae bacterium
TGTCCTCCGGTGAGCCATGCGTCCGCCGCAGTGTCGTACCCTCCACGAAATAAATCCGGTCGCCGCGCCGCTTATTGAAGTCCACTTTTTTTAGGAAGTGGTACTGCAGGAGACAAACTTGACTAGCACTCTTCCAAAAGCGATATTTCCATGAGCCTCATCAAGTCAAAACAACGTGTCGCCGACCACGGGGAAGTATTCACACCTGCGTGGATGGTTGAGGCGATGCTCGACCTCGTCAAGGGCGAGACTGAGCGCATTGACTCGCGCTTCTTGGAGTCGGCGTGCGGGAGCGGGAACTTCCTCATCCGGATTCTGCAACGCAAACTCGCTGCGGTCGAACTCAAGTTCGGAAAGTCCGACTTTGAAAAGCGGCACTACGCCCTTCTCGCTCTGATGTGCTCTTACGGAATTGAGCTTTTGGCGGATAATATCGCCGAGTGCCGAGCGAATATGCTGGAGATCTTCGCCGAATACCTGGACCTCGACGAGTCGGATGACCTCTATAGAGCCGCTTTCTACGTTCTTTCGCAGAACCTCATTCACGGTGACGCCCTAAAAATGCGCACCAGCGATGACCAGGCGATTACTTTTGCCGAGTGGGGCTACCTCGGCAAGGGGAAGTTTCAGCGCCGCGATTTTCGTTTGGATACCCTCTCCCAGATGTCGGCTCTCAGTGAGGAGGGTTCGCTCTTCGCCCATCTCGGCAAACACGAAATTTTCAAGCCGACCAAGACCTACCCGCCGATGTCGGTGAGTGAGATTGCCTCCTGTGCGCAGAAGGAGTCCGTATGAGTAGTCAGGTAAGCTTTTCGATCCGTGGCCGCAATCCTGATGTGCTGACGTGCATTGCCAACCTCTCGAACGATGAGGTGTTCACGCCCCCCGAGTTTGCGGGCAGGATGCTGGACACCTTGGCCTGCGCATGGGCGGCCGCCAACAACGGCGCGAATATCTGGGCGGACAGTTCGGTGTGCTTTCTCGACCCGTTCACAAAATCAGGTGTCTTTCTTCGGGAGATTACCAGCCGTCTCACCCAAGGCCTTGCGACCGAGATGCCGAACCTTGACGACTGTGTTAATCACATCCTGACCAAGCAGGTATTCGGTATCGGCATCACGCACCTTACCAGTCTGCTGGCACGCCGGAGCCTGTATTGCTCGAAGCACGCAAAAGGCGAGCACTCTATCGCCAAATCTTTTTCCAGCGACCAGGGCCACATCTGGTTCGAGCGCACGGAGCACACTTGGAATGATGGTAAGTGCACGTACTGCGGGGCCAGCCAAAAGGCGCTGGATCGCGGCGAAGGGCTCGAAACGCACGCCTATGCGTTCATTCACACTGACGACATCAAGACTCGAATGGCCGAGTTGTTTGGAGGAACTATGCAGTTTGATGTGATCATCGGCAATCCGCCGTATCAGCTTGGCGATGGCGGCTTTGGAACGAGCGCAGCGCCTATCTATCAGCTCTTCGTAGAGCAAGCAAAGGCGTTGGAGCCACGTTATCTGTCGATGGTCATTCCTGCCCGTTGGTTCGCCGGTGGCAAGGGGCTCGATGAGTTCCGGGAGTCGATGCTCTCCGACGATCGCCTCCGCTCAATTGACGACTATCTCAGCGTAGCGGACGTC
>JANNJZ010000249.1:0-7147 GCA_031396065.1 Pyrinomonadaceae bacterium
CACATCGCCACAGCCCAGTGGTTCGACCCGGGCCGGGAATCGCTCGTCACGCTCTTCATGGACACGCGCCGCCGTATCACCGGCTTTGAACGAATGATTATCACGTTCATGGTGTCAGGCGCGTCGCACCGGCGGGCGGTGCCCACCTCTAAACGAGCGTGTGATTATTAAACCTACGACGGTAACGACTTCATCGCCACGCAGTAACTCGCGCCGCGATCGTCTTTCTTTCTCAGAAATATGAATAACGAGAGAAATTGCGGATAGGCGGGCGGGCGTCGGTCTTGAATACGGTTCGACAGGAAGACGGCATGAGCAAATCACAACAAGAGACAAAAGCTTTGAAGTACGTGAAGTATCTTTGGCAAGACGAGGTCGTCGCCCACCTCGCGGGCGTGGATCGGCTCGTCTATCGCTCTAACAAACTTGGCGAGGATCTCACCCTTACAAACACGGGCGGAGGCAATACTTCGTCGAAGCTGACCGAGCAGGATCCTCTGACCAACGAGAGCGTCCAAGTGCTTTGGCTTAAAGGCTCCGGCGGCGATTTGCGCACTGCTAAACGCGACGGTTTTGCTTCGCTCTATCTCGACAAAGTGCGAGCGATGAAGGCGATCTATCTTAACGACCCCGACCGCGGACCGAAGACGCCGATCGAAGACGCGATGTATCCGATGTACAGTCATTGCGTCTTTAATCTCAACCCGCGCGCGTGTTCGATCGATACTCCGCTTCATACTTTTGTGCCCTTCGCGCACGTTGACCACCTGCACCCGAATGCGGTGATAGCGGTGGCTGCCTCCGTGAATCAGGAACGACTCTGTCAGGAAATCTACGGCGATGAAATCATTTATGTGCCGTGGCAACGACCGGGGTTCGACATTGGCTTACAGATTGAACAATCGATAAAAGACAATCCTCAGGCGAAAGGCGTGTTGCTGGGCCACCACGGGATGAGTTCGTGGGACAACGACGACAAGACTTGTTATGAAACAGCACTGGAGATCATCGACCGAGCCGCGCGCTACATTGAAGAGCGGGACAAGGGCGAGCTGACTTTCGGTGGACAGAAGTACCAGCCACTTCCGGTGGACCAGCGACAGCGCCTACTCTCCGAAATAATCCCATGGCTGAGGGGACAAGTTTCCGTAAACAACCGCCTGGTCGGAACCGTGCAGGATGACCCGAAGATGCTTCGGTTCGTCAACAGCCTTGATGGGCCGCGACTCGCCGACCTGGGCACTTCATGCCCTGACCACTTCCTGCGCACCAAGATCAAACCGCTCTTCGCTGATTGGGATCCTCAACATGGCAACATCGAGGATTTGAAAGCGAGTATCGCGGCCGGCCTGGTGCAGTATCGTGGGGACTACAAAGCCTATTACGATCGTTGCAAGCACGAGGATTCGCCGGCGATGCGCGACCCGAGTCCTACAGTTGTTTTAGTTCCGGGTCTGGGGATGATTGCCTGGGGCAAAAATAAGAGTGAGTCTCGGGTGACGGCGGAGTTCTATAACTGCGCCATCGAAGTGATGCGGGGTGCGGAGGCGATAGACCGATACGAAGCCATGAATCAGCAGGAGGCGTTCGATATCGAATATTGGAACCTTGAAGAGGCCAAGCTCAGACGCCAGCCACCTGAAAAGGAACTCGACCGACAGATCGTAGTAGTGATCGGCGCCGGAGCGGGAATCGGCAAGGCTACGGCCCACCGCGTGGTCAAAGAAGGTGCGCACGTTGTCTGCGTGGACCTCGACGAAGCGTCGGCCACGGAGACGGCGCAGGAAATCATCGCGCAATATGGTGAGGGCATCGGCGTTGCAGGCACGGGCATTAGTAACTGCGGACCGGCGATCGGCCTGGCGTGTGATATCACCAAACGTGAGAGCGTCAGGGAAATGTTTACTAAGGTGATGTTCGCTTACGGAGGTATCGACGCCGTCATTGTAACCGCCGGTATTTTCGTTCCGCCGGACCGGAACGGGAACCTGGAAGATCGGCTCTGGACTCGTACCTTCGAAATCAACGTCATCGGTGCTTTCATTGTGGCCGACGAAGCCAACAAGATTTTCAAGGAGCAAGGTCTACGTGGAAATATCGTGTTGACCACGAGCGCGAACGCAGTGGTGGCGAAGAAGGGAAGTCTGGCTTACGATGCCAGCAAAGCCGCCGCCAATCATTTGGTGCGCGAGTTAGCGATTGAGATGTCACCGTTGGTTCGCGTCAATGCGGTGGCTCCGGCGACCGTGGTGAAGGGCAGCACTATGTTTCCCCGCGACCGCGTCATCGCTTCGCTCACTAAGTATGACATTTCGTTTAGCGACGAAGAGTCGACCGAAGAGTTGCGCGAAAAGTTGGCTGTGTTTTATGCCAGGCGATCGCTAACGCAGAGTCCCATCGAGCCTGACGATCAGGCAGAGGCCATCTTTCTCCTGATATCCAGACGTTTGTCGAAAACAACCGGACATGTCATCCCCGTTGATGGTGGATTGCAGGACGGATTTATGAGGTAATCTAGTCGTTTCAACTAACCGGTCTTTGCAGCGCTCCGAGATCAATCGGGGCATGTCGTTAGGAACCAATATGCCGAGAACATTTGAGATTGATGATGGGTTCATCGCTGACGAGAACAAAAAAACTGAGTCGTGGGTCAACGAGGACTACGAGCATCTGGCGAAGACGCTAAGACGCAGAGACATCGACATCGAAGACCTCGTTTCCAAAGCGCAGTCTTTTCGCGTGGCAGTTCCTTCCTGGGGTCTGGGTACAGGTGGAACGCGTTTCGCTCGCTTTCCAGGCATCGGTGAACCTCGCGACATCTACGAAAAGCTCGAGGACTGCGCCGCCATTCTCAAACTTGTTCGTTCAACTCCGGCGGTGTCTTTGCACATTCCCTGGGACAAACCTGACAAAGCCGATGATCTACTCTCGTTCGCAGGTCAGCGCGGACTCTATTTCGACGCGATGAATTCGAACACGTTTCAGGATCAGGCTGATCAGAAACATTCATACAAGTTTGGCAGCCTGACGAATCCAGATCCTGATACCCGGCGGCAGGCGATCGAACACAACATCGAATGTATTGAGCTGGGCCAGCGCCTGGGCTCAAAAGCGCACACGGTTTGGATCGGCGATGGCGGAAATTTTCCCGGACAGCAGCACTTCCGTGGCGCTTTGGAACGTTATCTGGAAAGCATGCGCGAGATTTATGCGGCGTTGCCTGACGATTGGCGCCTTTTCATCGAGCATAAGTTCTACGAGCCTGCATTTTATTCGACCGTCATTAACGATTGGGGAACGAGTTACTACTGCGCTCGCGAACTGGGACCCAAAGCTTTCTGCCTGGTCGATCTGGGTCATCACGCTCCCAACGTCAATATCGAAATGATCGTTGCCAGGTTAATTCAGTTCAAAAAACTCGCGGGGTTTCACTTCAACGATAGCAAGTACGGGGATGACGATCTGGACGCCGGATCGATCAAGCCTTTTCAGCTCTTTTTGATTTTCAATGAACTGGTTGATGCCGAGTTGAACAATCTCCCCGATTTCAATCCGGCTTACATGCTGGATCAATCACACAATGTCACAGACCCGATCGAATCGTTGTCGACGAGCGCAATTGAACTGACGCGCGCTTACGTACAGGCGCATCTGGTTGATCGCTTTGCGCTGGCCGAGGCACAGGTCAATTGTGATGCCCTGATGGCCCTGACCACTTTAAGGCAGGCGTTCACCACAGACGTTTCGCCGATTCTGGCCGTTGCTCGACAACGTGCGGGTGGGGCGCTCGATCCGATCTCCACCTATCGCGCCAGCCGTTACCGACAGGCAAAAGCGGAAGAGCGTCCGGCAAAGTTAGAGGTGAGCGCCGGAATTGTTTGATGGATGATCCGCTTTTCATCGCGATTGATTTAGGGGCCGGAAGTGGGCGAGTGTTTCTGGCCGGAGTTTCGGCAGACGAGTTTCGGCTGGAAGAGATTCGGCGGTTTCACTATCCGGCGCAAGAGTCTCAGGGTCATTTGCGGTGGGACTTCGCCCAAATTCTTGGTGAGATAAAGGCAGGTCTGGGCGCGGGAGGCGCCAGAGCGCACGATCTCGGACGGTCTGTTCAGAGCATTGGAGTTGCGGGTTGGGGTGTTGATTACGGACTAATTGATGCCGCCGGGAACCTGCTTGAAAATCCGATCTGCTATCGTGATTCGCGAACCGAGGGAGTGATGGAAGAGGTCGGTGCTCGCATATCCCGCGAGGATCTGTTCGCCCGAACCGGCCTCCAATTCATGCCATTCAATACCCTGTTTCAGCTCTACGCGCACATGCGAGAGGGCATTCCGGCAGAGGCCGACAGATTGCTTCTGATTCCAGACCTCTTACATTTTTCGCTGACGGGACGGGCGGTAACCGAGTATACGAACGCAACCACGACGCAGATGATCAATGCCCGGAGCCGAACCTGGGATGTGGAGACGCTTACGCAACTCAATTTGCCGACGAAGCTCTTAACCGAGGTGGTCTTCGCCGGCGCGCCGATCGGACCACTGAGCCCGGAACTGGGCCGTGAATTCGGTCTCCAGAGCGCGCAAGTGATCGCACCGGCGACACATGATACCGGCAGTGCGGTCGCCGGTGCCCCACTCGAAGATGGCTGGGCTTTTATCTCGTCCGGCACCTGGTCCCTGGTTGGAGTTGAGCGAGACAGCCCGCTGATTAACGCGGAGGTCTTGTCTCACAACTTCACCAACGAGGGAGGAGCGTTTGATACGATCCGGTTTCTCAAGAATGTAATGGGGCTCTGGATACTCGAATCTTGCCGCAAGGAATGGAAGCATCGAGGGGTTGAGGTTGACTACGATAGCCTGCTGCTTCAAGTGGGCGAGATCGATGGTTGGCCGGCATTAATCTTTCCCGACGACGGCAGGTTCTTTAAACCCCAGAGCATGCTGAAGGCGATAGCCGAACAACTCCGCGAGAGCGGTCAGAATGTTCCCAATGACCCGGTGGTCGTTGTTAAAGTAATTCTCGACTCGCTGGCTTTTCGTTACGCGTCGGTTTTGCGAATTATCGAATTGTTGACCGGCCAAAAGGTAAAGGGCGTGCAGATAGTCGGCGGTGGCAGCCGGAACGACTATCTAAACCAGATGACAGCGAATGCGACGAATTTAACGGTGGCTGCCGGACCCGCTGAGGCAACGGTTACCGGCAACGTCCTGGTTCAGTCGATTGCTGCGAAACGATTCAATTCGTTAAGAGAAGCGCGGCGTCATGTGGCTGAGAACGTGAAGGTGAAGAAATTCACTCCGCGCAGTTCTCCGGAGTTGATCGAATCGATGCGTCGCTACACGGAGCTGGAAGCGCGGCACAGATTGTAGGGGCGGAACTCCGTGTCCGCCCCGGCGTCGAAATCAGAATGCGCAAAGGAAAATTAGTTCGCGCGAAAGTGGAATCGTGACGAAGGGGCGGACTCGGAGTTCCGCCCCTACAATGAATCGAACGACTAAACGCATGATGAACTTGCCGCTTCTAAAAGCAACGCAGATTAGCAAGTCGTACGCAGGTATTCAGGCGCTAAAATCTGCTTCGTTTGAATTGCACGCCGGCGAAGTCCACGCGCTCATCGGGGAAAACGGCGCCGGCAAGTCGACGCTCATCAAAGTAATCACTGGCGCGGTGCAGGCGGACAGCGGGCAGCTCGAACTTCAGGGAACGAAGATTTCTCATAACTCGCCGCGCGTGGCGAAGTCTCTTGGAATCGCAGCCATATATCAACAGCCGGCGCTCTTCCCGGAACTAAGCGTGGCCGAAAACATCGCTCTGGGTGTGGAGAAAGCGGGAACGTGGGGACGCGTAGACTGGCAGGCGCGCCGTCGCCGAGCCACTGAGCTGTTGACCAGGATTGGGGCCCACATCGACCCGCAGGTTGACGCGGCTGAGTTGACGATGCCGCAACAACAGTTGGTCGAGATTGCGCGTTCGTTGGGTTCGGAGGCAAAGGTTTTGATACTCGACGAGCCGACCGCCGCGCTTTCCGAAGAAGACACGCAGAACCTATTCAAAGTCTTAAGACAATTGCGAGAAAGCGGAGTTGGGATTGTCTACATCTCCCATCGGCTCGAAGAATTGCCCGTGATTGCAGATCGGGTCACCGTGCTTCGAGACGGTCACACGATCGAAACCCGAACGATGGCGGAGACGACTCGATCGGAGTTGATTCAGCTAATGGTTGGGCGCGAGTTGTCGGCCGTCTTCCCGAAAAGAACAGTCGAACTGGGCGACGTTGTTTTGGAGCTACGAGACTGGGGGTGCAGTAAGACAGGCGTAAGCAATGTAAGCCTGTCGGTACGCGCCGGCGAGATAGTGGGACTAGCCGGACTGGTTGGGGCCGGACGAACGGAGTTGGCCCGCACGATTTTTGGACTGACACCGGCCGACCAGGGCGAGATTCTTTTGCAAGGTAAACCTGCAAACCTGCAGGACCCGGCGGCAGCTATCGCTCGTGGCGTTGCCTATGTCCCGGAGGACAGACGGCGGCACGGCGTCATTTTGGATCTGGCCATCAGTTCAAATGTCACGCTCGCGTCGCTCAGGTCGCTCACTAACTACGGCGCGCTCGACTTTGCGCGCGAAAGAGTGATTGCTGCTGATTACACCCGGCGGTTAGGAATTAAGACGCCTTCTATCTTCGCACCCGTGGCGACGTTGTCGGGCGGCAACCAACAGAAAGTAGCGTTGAGCCGTTGGCTTGCCACCAAACCTTCAGTACTGATTTTGGACGAGCCGACGCAGGGGGTGGATGTCGGCGCAAAGTCAGAGATACATGCGTTGATGACGGAGCTGGCGGCTCAGGGTGTAGCGATTCTGATGATCTCCTCGGAGTTACCGGAGATCCTCGGCATGAGCGACCGCGTCGTGGTGATGCACGGCGGCCAGGTTGTTAAAACGCTGGATCGCAAAGACGCTACCCAGCAAAACATTCTTGAGTGGGCGCTCGGACATACAGAAAATAGTCATACTGAAGTTAATAGCACGTTCGTTTAATAATAATTCGTGCGTTTAATAATAGGCCGTTCGTTTAGAGGTGGGCACCGCCCACCGGTGCGCCGTTGAATGAAAGAGTCCAACCCCCCACTACTGAACGAGTGATTATCAG
>JANNJZ010000256.1:0-6679 GCA_031396065.1 Pyrinomonadaceae bacterium
GCGACAGCTGATGGAAATGCGTTTCCATTCCATCACCATCCAACACAGAAAGGCGCCCTGCTGAGCCAGCGGGGCGCTTTGTTGTCGATGGACTCAACTCTTTGGAGTGCGCTGCCTTGTCAGCGCTTTGGTCATCTGCGACCTGTCGCAGCCGTCGGTGATGGAAATATGATCCGGTGGAAAGGCACCAGCGCAACGGGCTTAGGACGGCGGCGACAGGTCGCCGATTACCAAAGCGGTAACAGGTTACCGCACTCCAAACTAAGGTTGTTGCCACCGGCTATCACCCGCTAACGCGGGTCCAAGCTTCTTCTCGCGTCTGATCCTGGGGTGATTGAATCCCAACCAGCTTTGACAATTGCCGGGGTTATGAATTTCGTGCAAATGTCCCGTTCGGAAAGAGATTTCTTATCAAGCATATTCTTAGGGTGATGCAAAAATTGCTACGACCCTCTGAGGTCTAATCAAGTGACACGCCTTCGTAGCCAAGTGCAAGATTAGCCGGGACCCTGAAATCGGAGGTGGGCACATCTTACCTCATACAAAAACTCTTGCATAAAAGCAAAGCATATCGTCCTGTGCTGCGTTGTGCTTCGCGGCCAGCTCCGGCTGAAGGTCGCACCATTCTTCGACCTGCTATAATGCCGGCTCGCTCTTGTCTGAACCGTAACTAAGAAACCGGATTACCGGTAGACAAGTAATCACCCGAACGACGATCACGGCGAGCCCAAAGCCCGAGGAGTCCCCCAAGGAGCCGTCAATGAGAGTAATAAGTCTCTGTATCTTTCTTCTTTTTGCCCTTTCGCCTGCTCCAATTACCGGTCAGGAACGAGTGCTCACTCACGAGTCGCCCGCGTCGTCGGCCGCGGCATCGTACGCCGCCTCAATCAAAACCGGACGTATCGAAAGCCGGGGAGCGATGCGGGTGGAGGGTAGATACAGCGATATCTTCGATACTCAAATTTGGAGAATCAACCAGCAGCACATCTGGCGGGTCTTTATCGCCGATCCTCTAAAGTTCATCTGGAATGATGACACTCCCGATCCGGGTAAGGTTGAATTGACCATTCACGAGATGTCCCTTTCCCAGGACAAGAATCTTTCCGCGCTGGTAGTCAATGTCAACAATCGGGGTGAGCAGGTTTTCGCTCCGGCCGCCTCCATGAGAAGGACCGTAGTTGACATCACCTCGCTGGTGCAGCGCGGCGAAAACGTGATCGAAATATCGTCGATGAAAGGGACCAACCTTCTCCACGGTGTCCAATCTGTGGAGGTCGTCTACCAGCGTGCGACGCGAACCACGACTAAACCCGCGGTCGCTATCTCCGGTGTTTCCGGCGCTAGGTTTTACGCACTAATAATCGCCGTCCAACAGTACACCGATCCCAAGGTCAACAGTCTGGAGTTCCCTTCGCAGGATGCGACCAGGCTCAAGGACATACTTTCCAAGGCGTACAGCTTCGAGGCTCGAAACATCTCATTTCTCAAGGACCCCGACCGATCCACAATCATCGAAGAGCTCGATCGGTTGACGCAGCAGATCACGCCCGATGACAGCCTGCTGATCTTTTACGCCGGCCATGGGTATTGGGATGAGAAACTGAAACAAGGATTCTGGCTACCGAGCAATGCCCGCAGGGACAGCCGGGCAGAGTGGTTATCAAACAGCACCCTCCGCGACTATCTTGGGGGCATCAGGGCCAAACACGTTCTGCTCATTGCCGACGCTTGTTTCAGTGGTAGCATTTTCAAGACGCGCGATGCCTTTAGCGAAGAGGCCGCTTCAGTGCAGGAGTTGTATCGACTGCCGAGCCGAAAGGCGATGACCAGCGGCGCTATGAAGACGGTCCCCGATCGCAGTGTTTTTATAGACTACCTGGTGAAGCGTCTGAATGAGAACCAGGAGTCGTATCTTTCAGCGGAAGAACTATTCAGCAGTATGCGCAAGGCCGTCATCAACAACAGCCCCAACCGGCAGACACCACAATACGGTGAAATTCGCGAGGCGGGTGACGAGGGCGGTGACTTCGTCTTCGTGCGGCGATCTCGCCCGTAGTCCGCGCAGCTCAGTCCTCAAACTGCATCGGTAATAGCTAACTGAAAATGTAGCGACTTCCGCGACTTCGATTATATTCCCTCGCTCCTATGTGACGAGCGAGTGGTCGCGTGATCTAAAACAACTGCTTAGACCTATTTAGGAAAAGCTCATGAACATCACAGAAACGCTGATCGCTTACAGTGAGAAACGAGCGAATGCCAACGACGTCTTACGCGCCCTGATGAGCCATCGCGGTTGGTTTGTGCCAATCGGTTTCTTCGCACTAAGCGGTGAACCAAAGCGTCGGGTGGACAGCATGTTATCTCTGAGCGCCGAAAACCTGGTGCCGCCGGGCGAATTATGGATCTTCACGGACGAAGCATCCGCACGGATGGCCGCGGACAAGGGCGCGTCGCTCGGCGCCTACGCCGGCGGTATGGCCGGCACCGAATTGTTTAGTCTCGTCGAACCGAGCTTTCAGACCGTGTACATCAATCCGGGTTCGCCGCCAGAACGGAGTTGGATGTTCCAGGAGGGATCTGCTTCCTCTGCCGGCAGGCTTTGGGCCGAGGCGATCGCTCTCGAAGAGAAGTTTGTGGAATGGCAGCAGACCGGCAAGCCGGACCAGACAGCGATTATGAACTATCGCGCCTTCATGCTTTTTGATCACGTGTCAGGTCCCATTATCACACTGCCTAACCAAGGAGGGATGTCGAACCCGGCAGCGGCATTCACGACCCCGGATTGTGTCCAGAATTTCTTGTCCGCGTTAAGCGACGAAGAACGCGCGTCTGTAAAGCAGGTAGAGGTTGACGGAAACCGATTGCTGCAACTCTCGTCGTTAGGCATTGACGGCTTTCTCTTTAATTACTTTGGACCAGGCGCGAGTTATTCATTTCGGTTTTGAGCAATAGGCCGAATGGAGAGGCGCTAAATCTTGGAAGTGTTTATTCGTGTATTGCCTCAGAAAGAGCTGGCGATTGCCGTACTTCTGGATGCAATGAAGTCAGTACCACCTTGCGGTAGAGACGGTGTGAAAACTGTGGGTTCGTAGCGCCAAAGGCGCGAAATGTGACAGCCTGGGCCATCGGCCCAGGTAGACTCGCCTAAAGATTCCCAGCGCTGAAGGCGCGAAATGAGGGTGGACTTAGTGGAATCCCGAGGGTTTTCAGTCGAGACTTGTTATTTCGCGCCTTCAGCGCTTTGGGATTGTTATGACCCTACCCAGGGCGTTGCCCTGGGCTATCACATTTTGCGCCCTTGGCGCTGAGCACGGGGGTTTTCACACAGTAAGTCATGAATCTCGATTCGCCACCGCGAATGAAAATAGAACGAGTTGCGGTCAGCCTGATTCACCAACTTCTATTTTCATAAGAGTCTCTACCGCGAGGTGGGACTGACCTCATTGCCTTAAACATTCATTTAGAAACTCTCTAATGGGGCGCCACCTCAACTTTCCCATCCGCCGCTCTCGCTGGTCGAGCTTCTTCATCGGCGCGGTAACACTTGTTCTTTCCGCGCTGTTGGCTGCCGGGGTCAGCGGCGTGCTAATGCTGGCGGTCACCAGGATCGACGGTGCGCTTCTGATAATTCTGTTTGCGTTCCTCTGGTGCTGTTTTTTCTTTTTCAGTTATCCATGGCAACGCCGGGTCGCGCGGGCTCTCGATTGCCGGCGACCGGGCATCTGTCTGGACGATAATCGACTCACTGTGCCTACTGACGCTGGCCTCACGATGCAATTCAACCTTAGTAGACCATACGAGTTGAGGTTCGGCTGGTTTGACACCCAGGTCGTCACGGTCGCCGCGCCCACAATGCATACGCGCGGCGTTTTGACTTATGCAGTGCTGTCGCAGGATGAGCAGCAGCTGTTTCTGAAAGCTGAAGATTCTGCGCGGGATGCAGTAGCTGCCGGCTGGTCGAGATCTAACCAGATGACGCCGGTCACTCCCGCGCTGCGCCTCTGGGCGTCCGACCTGGTAGCCCTCACCGAGCTTTTGCGAAAGCACCGAACTCAATGAGATCGCGGAGCGTCCTCAGGCAATCGGGCCCGTTACACGATTCACGAAATCTCACGAAAGAAGCAGTCGCTCAAGGTCATCTGCGCCGCCTGAGAAGAAAAAACAAAGCAGCCGCCACCAGAGTGTTGGCAATACTTCCCGGCAACTACCATCCACTTTCGCTGCTGTAAACGCCGACGACCACGCAACCTGATGACAGCCACAAGATGAGTCCAACAATTCCAATTCGTCTCATGACGGCCTCCAAACCTGATGAATCGCTCTATGGACCACCAGAGTGAGGACCATCAAGGCGGAGGGTTCCGACCCGCCCCGCACTTACGATGCATTGTGGTACCCCAGAACGCCCCCGAGTAAACCCATAGTTCCTTACTTGCCTTTGCTCTCCTGGGATTTCCTTTAGGTTTTGACAGGATTGGGAAGCAAGACCAATCATGTAGATATTGTTAATCATGTCGACTCTCTCTTGCCCTTGTGAGTGAAAACGTAGCGCGAACCTCTTCAGCCTGGAAAGCCCACCTGCTATCGAGACCGGGGCTTCTTTAGCTTCCTTAGCCGAGTCGATTGCGTGTAAGCTCGGTGCTTCAAAAATGCTGCAGGAGTTGTTGCCTCTTGAAACGAGACACCAGGTGATTAGTCGCTCCGCCATAACTAATGATCGACTTATCATGGGGCGTCGGCGCCGTCCCTCGCTATTTCTCACCGAGGCCCTTTGGCTGCTTGTCTTGCTGGTGGCGGTGGTGCCTATTAGGATATCCGGTCAGTCGAAGGGAAATTTCCGAGGTCAGACCGAGCGCCCGCTACGCTACCAGCCACAAGGCACAGATTTCGTAATCGAAAACGGCAAAGAATTTTTCAATCGTCCCCTCTACGGCACCAACACCGCTTTTCGCGTGGACGCAGGCGACCGGCCGGAGTTTGTGCTCTACCTGCCGGGCCGCGGCGGCAACCTCAGGCTCGCCATCAAGACCGCAGCGGGCCAGAAATGGCTCTTTGACGCAGAGCGTGTGGTGGCTCGCTACCGTCCCGGCTCGATGCTCTACGAAATCCATGACCCACTGCTCGGCAGCGGCAAACTAAGTTTGGCGGTGTTGCCGATGAGCACCACCGAGGGTCTGGTGTTGCGGGCTGAACTACAGCACCCCTCGGCTCCGGTGGAACTCGTTTGGGCTTACGGTGGCTCCAGCGGTGAACGAGGCAGACGCGACGGCGACATCGGAACTGAACAGGTTCCGATGAGTCAGTTTTTCCAACTCAAGCCGGAGTTTTGCCGTGGCAACATGTTCGCGATCGAGGGCAATACATTCACCTTGCGAAGCAAGCCCGCCACCATCATTGGTCTCGCTCCGCCAGACTCCCAGCTCACGATCGTGGACGCAACTCATTGGGCCTCACTCGATAAACTGCTCGCCTCAGCCGGCGCCGCCTCCGACTTCCCATTGGTTCTCGGTAGAGTTGCAATCGGGAACGGGGCACCACTCCATCTTGGTTTCCAACGCGTTTCGCAAACCTCGGACGACCGAGGTGAGCTGGACACCTACCTTGCGGTTCGAAAGGAACAAGCCGGACCAGGCGGTGGACCAGCGGTCAACTTGCCACCTGCGTACACGGTTGAAGACCTACCGCGTGTGTTCGAAGCCGCGGAATATCAGCGGCGGGCGTTGGCCGAGAAAGTAGTCGCCGATACACCTGACCCATTCATCAATGCAGCAGTCGCTGCGCTCTCCGTTTCCGGAGACAGCGTCTGGGACGAGCCGCAAGGGGCGTTTATGCACGGCGCGGTCGCCTGGCGTTCCAAGCTGCTGGGCTGGCGCGGGCCTTACGTGGGCGATGCTCTGGGCTGGCATGATCGCGCACGTCGCCACTTCGACTACTGGACCACGCGACAGAACACAGAACCAATCTCCTCTTCGTCGCCTCTGCCCGACGCGAGCGTGAACTTCGCGCGCAACGAGCCGGCATTGCATACGAATGGTGACATGTCGAAGTCGCACTACGACATGAACGTGGTCTACATTGACGCCCTCTTCCGTCATTTTCTCTGGACCGGTGATCTTGATTTTGCGCGGAAGGTGTGGCCGGCAATTGAGCGACATCTGGCGTGGGAGCGCCGCCTGTTCCGCCGACCATTCGGCGCCAAAGGCTTGCCGCTCTACGAGGCTTACACCGTTATTTGGGCCAGCGACGATTTGCAGTATCACGGCGGTGGGGTCACGCACTCAACCGCCTACAACTACTATCACAACAGGATGGCCGCGAAGCTGGCGAAGCTGCTCGGCGCTGACGCGACCCCCTACGATCGTGAGGCACAACTCATCGCGCAGGCCATGCGGCAGGAACTGTGGCTGCAGAATCGCGGTTGGTTCGCCGAGTGGAGAGACCTGCTGGGTCTCCGGCTCGCTCATCCAAACGCCGCGCTTTGGACGTTTTATCATACGCTTGACTCTGAAGTGCCAACCTCGTTCGAGGCGTGGCAAATGTCGCGCTTCGTGGACACGCAGATCGCGCACATCCCGGTTCATGGCCCAGGGGTCCCGGTGGGGGATTACCACACGCTGCCGACCACGAGTTGGATGCCCTACACCTGGTCAACCAACAATGTCGCCCCGGCCTACATGCT